>JAWVFZ010000481.1:0-13093 GCA_033855555.1 Solirubrobacteraceae bacterium | reverse complement strand
AGCCGGCTCCGGTCCCCGTTGCCGAGTCCGCTCCGGCAGCCGGAACCGAGCCGGCCGCCGCGCCGGCGGGAGCGCCCGCCGCTCCCAACGGCGCGACGGGCGCCCACCGCATCCGCGCCGCACCGGTCGCACGCCGGGCCGCCGGCCGGCTCGGCGTCGCGCTCGAAGCCGTCGCCGGCACCGGACCTCGTGGGCGCATCACGCTCGGCGACGTCGAGCGCGCCGCCGAGGAGGGCTCCAACGGCGCGGCGGCCGCGCAGGCGCCCGCCACCGCGACGGCGCCCGGCGGCGAGCGCCGCGAGCCGATGAGCGCGACCCGCCGTGCGATCGCGCGGCGGATGACCGAGAGCCAGCAGATCCCGCAGTTCGGGCTCGGCCGCGAGATCGATGCGACATGGCTGCTCGCCGAGAAGCGGCGCCTGACGGACGCCGGCGCCGTGAAGGTGAGCGTCAACGACCTGCTGATCCAGGCGCTCGCCGAGGCCGTCGTCCGCAACCCGGGCCTCGCGGTGTCCTACGCGCCCGATCCCGATGGCGGCCACCCGCAGCTGCTGCGCCGCGACGACGTCGACGTGGGCCTGGCCGTGGCGACCGACCGCGGGTTGCTCGTGCCGGTGATCCGCCGGGCGCACGAGCGGCCGCTCACCGAGCTGGTGCTCGAGCGCTCGCGGCTTGTGGAAGCCGCCCGCAGCGGGCGCATCGACCTCGCCGAGATGACCGGCGCCACCGTCTCGCTGTCGAGCCTCGCCGCCTTCGGCGTCGATCGGTTCGGCGCGATGCTCAACCCTGGCGAGAGCGCGATCCTCGCGGTGGGGCGCGCGGTCGATCGCGTCGTGCCGCGCGACCGCGGCTTCGCGGTGGTGCCGATGGTCGCGCTGACGCTCACGGTCGACCATCGCGTCGTCGACGGCGCGACCGGCGGCCATGCGCTCGCGGACCTTGCCGACCTCCTCGAGGGAGCGATGACGTGGCGTCCGTGACCGGCGCCGCGCTGGTCGTCGGCGGCGCCTCGGGCATCGGGCGCGCCTGCGCGGACGCGCTGCTGGCCGCGGGCTGGCCGACGGTCGTTGCCGATCTGCGCCCGGTCGACGGTGATGCAAGCGCGATCGTCCTCGACGCGCGCGACCGCGACGCGGCTGCCGCGGCGGCCGCACAGGTGGTCGAGGCGCACGGCGCCATCGGCGCGGTCGTCTACGCGGCGGGCACCGCGCGCGTGACGCCGATCCTCGAGATCGAGGCGCGCGAGTGGGACCTCGTCATCGGGGTGAACCTCACCGGCGCGTTCAACGTCCTGCAGGCCTGCGCGCCGCACATCCCCGACGGCGGCTCCATCACGGTCATCTCGTCCGTCGACTCGGCGGCGCCGGTCCCCGGGCTCGCCCACTACTGCGCGTCCAAGGCCGGCGTCGAAGCGCTCATCCGCTCCGCCGCGCTCGAGCTCGGCCCGCAGGGCGTGCGCTGCAACGCCGTGCTGCCCGGCGTCGTCCGCACGCCGCTGATGGAGCCGATGCTGGCCCGTCCCGAGGTCGCGGACGCGTTCGTCGCGCAGACCCCGCTGGGACGAATCGCCGACGGCGGGGACGTCGCCGAGGTCGTCGCATTCCTCGCGTCCCCGGCGGCCCGCTGGATCACCGGCGTCTCGCTCCCTGTCGACGGCGGCATGAGCTTGCGCGAGCACCCCCGGCTCCTCGCGGAGTCCCACCAGCCCACCTGACCGACCACCCCTGAAAGGACCCACCCGACATGACGACCGAGGAGAAGACCCGCAGCCTGGAGATCACCGAGGCGCGGTGTGAGGATCTGCTGCGGGAGATCGTGGGCATCCGCAGCGTGGTCGGCGAGGACACCACCGCTCACCTGTGGCTCACGCGGCGGCTGCGAGACCTCGGGATGACGGTCGAGCACCTCGCCGTCGAGGGCCGCAAGGTGCCGCTCGTGCTCGGGCGGCTCGACGGCGACGGCGACGGCAAGGGCGTGCTCTTCGACGCCCACTTCGACACGGTCCACGCGACGCCGTCGGACTGGTCGCGCGACCCGTGGGGCGCGCAGGTCGAGGACGGCGTCCTCTACGGTCGCGGCGCCGTGGACAGCAAGGGCTCGCTGGTCGCGATGCTCGTCGCGATCGAGGCGATCGTCGCCTCCGGCCGGCCTCGCGGCGGCCCCATCTACTTCATGTCGGACTCCGACGGCGAGGACGGCTTCCGCGGCTCGGTCCTGATGCAGGACGCGGGCGTCATCGACCGCATCGGCACCATCTGGTCCGCCGAGGCGACGAGCAATCGCCGCGTCGAGATCGCCTACCCGGGCATCTCGACTTGGAAGATCACCGCGATCGGCCGCACGGCGCACCCGACCGAGCCCGAGCGCGGCATCAATGCGATCACGAAGATGGCCAAGCTGGTCGCCGCAGTCGACGAGGGCAGGCTCGAGCTGCCCGCGGGCAGGTCGGAGTGGTTCCAGCCGCGGGTCACGACGAACGCGATCCGCACGACGCCGGGCGGGGGCTGGGCGATCCCGGCGCGCTGCGACGTGGTGCTATCGGTGCTCACGCCCCCCGGCGCCACGCTCGACGAGGTCCGCGATGCGATCGACGCATTCCTGCGAGAGCTCGAGCGCGAGGACGGCGAGGTGCGCTTCGAGCGCAAGATCCTGCCGATGGGCGCCGGTCGCCTCTGGCTGCGCCCGGGGCAGGTCGATCCCGAGCACGAGGGGGTCCGCGCGCTGCAGGCTGCGCTGCGCGAGCTGACGGGCGGCGAGCCGGTCGTCAAGGAGTTCAACGGCGGCTGGGTCGACGCGGCCGAGCTGATGCGCACCGACGAGCGCGGGTTCGGCTCCCCGGCCGCGATCACCTTCGGCCCGGGGGACTTCGAGCTCGCCCATGTCGTCGACGAGCACATTCCGATAGCCGAGGTCGCCGATGCGGCCGAGGTCTACGCGCACGCCACGCTGGCGCTGTTGCGGTAGCGGGGCGCACGGGTCATGAGAGTCACCTGGGTCATGAGGAGGCGTTGGCTGTGAGCACCACACTTGAACGGCCTGCCGGCCACCACGACGTCCACGATCCGGTGCCGGCTGCGGCCGGCCACGGAGCGGATGCGGATTTGATGCGCCGCGCATTCACGGCGTTCTCGCGCGTCGTCGCAGTGGCGGGCGGCGGCGCCGAGATGGACGATCTGCTGCATATCGTCGCCAAGGAGATGACTGCGCTCGTGGGGGTGGGGCGCTGCAGCATCCACCTGCGCGACGAGCCGGCCGGCATCTATCGCGGGCGCGTCGGGCACTCCGGCGGAGCCTGCCTGGACCAGGCCATCAAGCGGTCGCTGGCCGGCGTGCCGGCCGACGGCATGACGCGCGAGCTCCTTGAGACGCGCCGTCCGGTCATCATCGACAACGCGCGCACCGACTCGCGGACGGTCAAGTCGACTGTCCGCTTCTGGAAGATCCGCTCGATCATGGCGGTGCCGATGATCCACGACGACGACATCGTCGGGGTCATCTTCCTCGACGACGTCGATCAGTCGCACGCGTTCAGCGCACAGGACGCGGACATCGCGACCGTGTTCGGACGGCTGTCCGCCGCGGCCGTCATGCAGTCGCTCGCGCAGTTCGAGCTGCGTTCGCAGGTCGAAGCGGCCCAGCGCCAGCTGAAGTCGCTTCGGCGCGCGGCCGCCGTGGACGAGCGGCTGGCCGACCTCGTGCTCGAGGGGCGCTCGCTGCGCGACCTGCTGCAGGCGCTTGCCGAGCTGCTCGGCAAGCCGTGCGCCGTCTTCGACTGCGCCGGCGAGCGGCTGGCAACGGGTCTGCCGGCCGGCGCGGCCGATGGGATCGTGCCGAGGTTGCTCGAATCGGAGCTTGCGAGCCGCCCAGAGGTGCGCGACGCGCTCGCCGCGCATGACGGCAGCCGCGCGTTCGTCGTCGGCCCGCTCCCGGCGGCCGGTGTGCTGCATCGCCACGTGGTCGCGCCGGTCGTCCTCGGCACCGAGACCTGGGGCCATCTCGTCGTCATGGAGCACAAGTGCCGGTTCACCGGCGGCGACATGGTCACGCTGCGACGCGCCGCCACGCTGGTCGCGCTGCACGTCACGACCGAGCGCCGCGCGCTGGAGGCCGACTTGGACGCGGCCTCCTCGCTGGCGTCCGAGCTGCTCAGCGGCTGCGGCGACGAGGCGGTGGTCCAGCAACGCGCCGATCGCATCGGCGTGCGCCTCGACGTACCGCGCGTCGTGGTGCTCATCGGGTCGCGCAGCGGCGCGGAGGACCGCCTCCCGGACTTCCGGACGGTTGCCGGCGCCTTCCGTGACGTCGCCCCGGAGCTCGCGCTCCAGGTCACGGCGGCCGCGGACGGAGTCGCAGCGCTCGTGGAGGTTCCCGGCGATGGTGATCAGCACGCGTTCGTGGAGGGCTGTCGGGCCGTCACCGGCGACGTCCTGCAGCTGCTGAGCCCGCACGACGACCTCGTGGCGGGCATCTCGGCCGTGCACCGCAACCGCGAGGGTTACCGCGGCGGCTACTGCGAGGCACGGCAGGTCGCCGACTGCATCCGCCACTACTCCCCGGCGGGCGGCCCCGCGATCTTCACGGCCGACGAGCTCGGCGCCGGGCGCATGTTCCTGTCGACCTCCGACGGTCACCTGGTGACGAGCTTCGCCGAGGAGACGTTCGGGGTGCTCGTCAACGATGACTCGAAGGCGGACCTGCTCGTCACGCTGTGCTCGTTCTTCGAGAACATGGCGAGCATCCGCCGCAGCGCCGCGTGCCTGAACCTGCACGAGAACACGATCCGCTACCGGCTCTCCCGCATCGAAGACCTCACGGGCCTGGCCGTCACCCATGACCCGGATGCGCAACTGCGGGCCCGGCTGCTGCTGCTCGTGCTGCTGCTTCAGGGCAGGCTCCCCGCGCGGGCCGATGGTGGGGAGCGGGCGGAGCGGCCGATGCTCGAGGTGGTGCGCTAGCCGGCGTCGGAGGGCGCATTGGGAAAACACACAAGGCCGCGAGCCCGCGCGACTCGCGCGCCGATCGGCATCCCTATCTTCGCCGCTTGTGCGCGGGGTTCACATCCTCGGCGTCGGGGTGACGTCCTTCTCGGGCGCTCGGTGCACGGAGCGCCAGCTCGTCCGCGAAGCCGTGTCCTCCTCGCTCATCGATGCACGCCTCAGAGCGCGCGACGTCGGTGCGGTCGTGGTCGCCGGGCGTGCGGGGATCGCAGCGGTCCTGGAAGCGCTCGCGGCGCCGAAGGGCGGGGGTCCGCCGGTGTGCGTGTCGGGCTCCGCCGCCCTGCACGTCGCGTGGCAGGACGTGGCCAACGGCGCACACGACGTCGTGCTGTGCGTCGGCCACGATGGCGCCGGGCGCGTCCCGCCCGTGGCGGTCGAGGCGCTTGCCGCCGAGGCGCGGGCCTACATGGCGTCCTCGGACGCCACGGAAGGCCACTTCGCCCGGGTGGCGGCCAAGAACCGCGCGCAGGGGGCACACAACCCGCGCGCGCTGCTCTCGGCGCCCGTCGATCACGCGGCCGTGCTCGCCAGCGAGGTGCTGGCCTGGCCGTTGCGCCGGCTCATGGTGGCCGAGCCGTCGCAGGGCGCCGCCGCGGTCATCGTCGGCGCCAGCGAGGTTCGCCGGCGCATGGGCGCGACCGGGCCGCGCGTGCGCGCGTCGGTGCTCGTACGCGAAGCCGCCGACGGCGTGCTCGTCGCCGGCGCTCGCGCGGCGCGCCTCGCCTACCACGTCGCCGGCATCGGTCCCGAGGACCTGGACTGCGCCGAGATCGACGACTGTTCCGCCGCCCGCGAGATCGCCGCCTACGAGGCGCTGCAGCTCGTACCCGAGGGCCGCGGACCTGAGCTGGTGGAGAGCGGGTTCACCGGTCGCGCCGGCGTGCTGCCCGTCAACACGAGCGGCGGCGCGCTCGCGCAGGGCGACGCCGGCGATGCGTCGGGGATCGCCCAGGTCTGTGAGCTCGTCTGGCAGCTGCGAGGCGAGGGAGAGCACAGGCAGGTCGCGGGCGCCCGGATGGGGCTGGCGCTGGCCGGCGGCCTCGAGCCGGGTGCGGGGGCGCTGGCGTCGCTGACGATTCTCGGCCGCGGCTGAGCCCCCCGTTGGAACCCGCACAAAGCGCTGTCGCGAGCGGGTCGCGGTGTCGCCCGGCGGGTGCGAGGGTTGTCCGATGAGCGGGGTCCTGTCGACGGAGGTCCAGACGTTGCCGGAGCTGTTGCGCGTGCGCGCGGCCGAGCTGGGCGGCGCTCGGTTCGTGCGCGATGCCAACCAGGAGTGGAGCTACGCCGACTTCGCCAACCGCGTCACGCAGATCGCGGCCGGGCTGCGGGCGCGCGGCGTCGGCCAGGGCGACGTCGTCAGCGTGATCCTTCCCAACAGCCCGCACTATCTCGAGGCGTGGTGGGCGATCCTGTGGCTCGGCGCGACCTTCAACCCGGTCAACCCGGTGCTGACGGCGCGCGAGGCCGTCGGGATCCTGTCGGACTCCGGCGCGGTGTGCGCCGTCTGCACCCCGGAGGCTGCGGCGGGGCTGCGCGAGCACGCTGCGCAGCTGCCGGACCTGCGCGAGCTCATCGTCGCCACGGGCGATGATCCGCTCGCGGAGCTGCGCGGCGAGGGCACCGCCGGAGATCCCGCGCCCGTCCAGGGCGACGACGTGGCGGCGTTCGTCTACACATCCGGCACCACGGGGCGACCCAAGGGCGCGATGCTGACCCACGCGAACCTGCTCGCCAACGCGTGGCAGCTCGGCGAGCCGCTGCCGCTCGGGCGCGGCGACGTCATGGGCCTGGTGCTGCCGCTGTTCCATGTCCACGCGCAGGTCGTCACCACCGTCATCCCGATGTTCCTCGGCGCGCAGGTCGCGATGTGGGAGCGCTTCTCCGCCTCCCAGTTCTGGGGCGAGGTGGCGCGCTTCGAGCCGGTGACGTTCTCGGCCGTCCCGACGATGCTCGCCGCGCTTCTGCACGCCCCCGGGGCCGACGAGGCGGAGACCAACACGCTGCGGTTCGTGATCTGCGGCGCCGCGCCGCTGTCGCCGGCCCTGTTCAGGCGGTTCGAGGAGAAGTTCGGCCTGCGGGTCCTGGAGGGCTACGGGCTGACCGAAGCCACGTGCTGCTCGACGCTGAACCCGTTCATCGGGCCGCGCAAGATCGGCTCGATCGGCCTGCCCACCCGGGGACAGCAGGTCGTGATCCTCGACGAGGCGGGCAACGTGGCGCCCGACGGCACGCCCGGCGAGGTCTGCGTGCGCGGGCCCAACGTGATGCTCGGCTACTACAAGCGCCCGGACGCCAACGCCGAGACGCTTCGCGACGGCTGGCTGCACACCGGCGACGTCGGCTACCGCGACGAGGACGGCTTCTTCTTCCTCATCGATCGCAAGAAGGACATGATCATCCGCGGCGGGGAGAACATCTACCCGCGCGAGATCGAGGACGTCCTGCTCGAGCACCCGGGCGTCAAGGAGGCCGCGGTCATCGGCCGCCTCGACGAGGTCCGCGGCGAGGAGGTCCACGCGGTCGTGGCACTGACCCCTGGCACCGACATCGGCGAGCTCGAGGAGCACTGCAAGGCGCGGCTTGCGCCGTTCAAGGTCCCGTCCAGCTGGGAGGTCACCCCCGAGCTGCCCAAGACGTCGACGGGCAAGATCGACAAGAAGCCGCTGCGTGCCGCGATCGCGGACCGCGCGCCGGCCTGAGCGAGGAGGAAAGCCCGCGTGGGAATCCTGGAGGACAAGGCGGTGCTCATCACGGGCGCGGCGAGCGGCATCGGCCGCGCGACGGCGCTGGAGGCGCAGGCCGAGGGCGCGAGGCTGCTGCTGTCCGACGTCGACGACGAGCAGGGCCAGGCGCTCGCGCGGGAGATCGCGAGCCGCGGCGGGACCGCGTCCTACGAGCGCTGCGACGTGACCGACGAGGCCGCGGTCGAGGCGCTCGTGCGCCACGCCGCCGACAAGCTGGGCCGCCTCGACGGCGCCTTCAACTGCGCGGGGATCCTCGGCGCGCTGGGCAACGTCGGCGACACGGCCTACGAGGACTGGCGCCGCATCCTGGACGTGGACCTCAACGGCGTGTTCCTGTGCACCAAGCACGAGATCACGCTCATGGCACAGCAGGGCGCGGGATCGATCGTGAACATGGCTTCCGCCGCGGGGCTGATCGGCTGGCCGGCGGCTGCCGGCTACGTCGCGGCCAAGCACGGCGTCGTCGGGCTGACGAAGTCGGCGGCGCTCGAGTACGCCCCGCAGGGCGTGCGCGTGAACTCGATGTGTCCTTCGTACGTGCTCACGCCGATGGTCGAGAAGGACCTCTTCCACGACGCGCTGGGCGACGACCAGCAACTCATCGAGGCAGCACGCGCAAACCATCCGATCGGCCGCTTCGGCCGCCCGGAGGAGATCGCCGCGGCGTGCGTGTGGCTGCTCTCGGACAAGGCCTCGTTCGTCACTGGGACGGCGATGAGCGTGGACGGCGGCTACACGGCGCCGTAGGCCAGCAAGCGGGCCGGGGCGTTTACGTACCCTCCTCCTGGCGCTCCGGCCCGCTTTGCAATTCCTCCAACGCGCGATCGTCCGCGCATGCTCGCCAGGCGCGCGATGCAGCAGCATCAGGTCATGACCGGATGCGCGGAGGACAGGCTATGAAGGCAGCGATTTTCAAGGGGATCGAGGACGTGCAGGTCGAGGACGTTCCCGAGCCCGAGGCCGGGCCCGAGGACGTCGTCGTCGAGGTCAGCGCCTGCGGGATCTGCGGGTCGGACCTCCACACGTTCCTGCACGGCTCGTTCGTGGAGCCCGGCCAGATCATGGGCCACGAGTTCACCGGCCGCGTGATCGACGCGGGCGCCGACGTGCAGGGGCTGGCGGTGGGCGACCGCGTGACCGCGGTGCCGATCGTGCCCTGCGGCGAGTGCGCCCGCTGCGCCGAGGGGCGCTACAACCTCTGCGCGGTCGCATGGACGACCGGTATCGCGTACGGCAAGCCGGGCGCGTTCGCCGAGCGCCTGCGGATCCCGCGGTCGATCCCCGGCGAGAACGTCTTCAAGCTGGACGACGACGTCAGCGACGAGGCCGGCGCCACGGTCGAGCCGCTGGCGGTCGGCGTGCACGCGGTGAAGCTCGCCGGCGCCGTCGAGGGCGCGACAGCGCTCGTGCTCGGGCTCGGGACGATCGGCCAGCAGGTCGTCCAGGTCCTGAAGGCAAGGGGTGCCAAGCGGATCATCGGCATGGACCTGTCGCAGCTGCGCCTCGACGCCGCCCGCGAGCTGGGCGCCGACGCGATCGACGGCTCGCCGGGCCCCGAGCAGGCGCTCGCCGGCGCGCTCGGCGACGGCGAGGAGATCGACATGGTCTTCGAGTGCTCCGGCGTGCCGGCGCTGGCGACAGCGGCGCTGGACGCCGTGCGCGCCGGCGGGACGATCGTCGTCCTCGCGCTCTACGACGACCCGGTCACCTTCAACCCGACGGCCCTCGTCCAGAAGGAGCTGCGGCTGCAGGGCAGCATCGCGTACACGAGCGAGGACTTCGCCGACGCCATCGAGCTGCTGCGCAGCGGGGCGGCGCGGGCGGACACGCTCATCACCCAGCGCGAACGGCTCGACGACATCGCCGGGGCGTTCCAGCTGCAGCTCGAGAAGGACCGCTCGCTCAAGGTGCTCGTCACCCCCAACGGCGGCTGACCGTCCGCACATGGCGGAGCGCGACGGCTTCGAGCAGCATCCCTACACCCTGCCGCCCGGCTCCACCGAGGTCGTGCTCGTCCGCCACGGGGCGTCGGCCCCCGCCATTCCCGACGTCAAGTTCCCGCTCGTCGACGGCCGCTCCGACCCGCCGTTGTCCGACGCCGGCCACACGCAGGCGCGCGGGGTGGCCGAGCGGCTCGCACCGGAGGCGATGCGCAACGTGTTCGTGTCGACCCTGCGGCGCACGCAGGAGACCGCCGCGCCGCTGGTCGCGAGCGCGGGCGTCGACACGACCGTGCTGCCAGAGCTCGCGGAGGTCTTCCTCGGCGCCTTCGAGGGCGGCGAGTACCGGGTGCGCGCCGCCCGCAACGACCCCGTCATCGCGCGCGTGTTCGCCGAGCAGCGCTGGGACGCGATTCCCGGCGCCGAGTCGCTCGAGGACCTCGGGCGCAGGGTGCGCGCGGCTGTGGAGCGCATCGTCGCCGAGACCGGCCCGGACGCCACGGCGATCGCGTTCGCCCACGGCGCCGTGATCGGCGAGCTGTGCCGGCAGGCGACCGACAGCCGGCCGTTCGCGTTCGTCCATGCCGACAACGGCTCGATCTCGCGGATCGTCGTCGGCCCCGACGGCCGCTGGCTGCTGCGCTCGTTCAACGACATCTCGCACCTGAAGATCACGACCGGCCCCTCGGGCTGAGAGGAACACGCATGCCTGCACTGCTCATCCACGGCAACCCCGACAGCTCATCGCTGTGGGATCGCGTACGCGAGCACCTCGGCGCGTACGGCGACGAGGTCGTCGCCGCCGACCTTCCCGGCTTTGCGCATCCCGCGCCCGAGGGCTTCGCCCGCACCAAGGAGGGCTACGTCGACTGGATCGTCGAGCGCCTCGAGGAGCTCGGCGGCAACGTCGACCTCGTGGGCCACGACTGGGGCTCGCTGCTCGTCCAGCGCGTCGCATCCGTGCGCCCCGACCTGCTCGCCAGCGTGGCCTGCGGCGGGGCGACCGTCGACGCGGAGTACCCGTGGCATCCGCTGGCGCAGGTGTGGCAGACCCCGGGTGAGGGCGAGCGCTACATGGAGGAGGAGCTCACCGACGAGTTCGGGATCTCGCACCTCATCGAGAACGGCGTGCCGCCCGAGGACGCCAGGCGCAACATCTGGCTGACGGACTACGGCAAGGCGACGATCCTCGAGCTCTATCGCTCGGCCGTGCACATCGGCGCCGAGTGGCAGCCCGACCTCGAGCGCCTCGAGGTGCCGGCGATGGTGATCTGGGGGCGCGACGACCCGTACGTGCCGCTGGAGTGGGCCGAGCGCCTCGCCCCGCGGATGCACGCCGAGCTCGTCGTGCTGGACTGCGGGCACTGGTGGCCGTTCGAGCGCCCGCGCGAGACGGCCGAGGCGCTGCTCACCCTGTGGTCGCGCGTGCGGGCCTGATCCATCCGGCCCGCCGCTTGTCGAAGTCCACAAGCTCGCCCTTGTCAACGTCCACAACGGTGCCAGTGCGGGCGTTGGCCGGGAGCGGTTGTGCGGTCTAGCTTGTCGGAAGCCGCATGACCGACGCGATCGACACCGAGTTGCTGGCCCTGCACGGGCTGGCGGTCAAGAAGGCCGGCAGCGCGGCGGATGTCGCCGCGGTGCTCGGCGGTGACGAGGACGAGGTCGGCGCCGCGCTCGAGGCGGCGGTCGCGGCCGGCCAGGCGATCGGCGCGAAGGGCACCTTCATGCTGACGCCGGCCGGGCGTTCGTGGCTGGACGAGCGTTACCCCGAGGCCTACGCCGGGTTCCGATCCGATCCCGAGGCCACGGCGGCCTACGAGCGCTTCGAGAAGGTCAACCGCGAGCTGCTCGGCCTCTTCACCGACTGGCAGATGATGCCGTCGCCCGGCGGCGAGCGGATGCAGAACGACCACTCCGACGCCGACTACGACAACGGGATCATCGACCGGCTCGGAGACCAGCACGAGCGGGCCGAGAAGATCCTCGGGCGCTTCGCCGAGCTCGAGGCACGTCTCGGGACCTACACGCAGCGGCTGGACGACGCGTACGACAAGGTGCTCGCCGGGGAACACGACTATGTGAGCAGCGCGCGGATCGACAGCTACCACACGGTCTGGTTCGAGCTTCACGAGGACCTGTTGCGCATGCTCGGGCGCGAGCGCGAGGAGGCGCCATGACGACGGTGGGCGAGCACGTCATCGTCCTCGACGGCGCGTCCGTTCCCGACCGGGAGGTCGTCGGCAACAAGGGCCTGAGCATCGCGCGCATGGTCAACCTCGGGCTGATGGTCCCGCCTGCCTTCGCGCTGCCGATCGACGAGTGCCGTCGGTTCCATGCCGGCGGCGCGCGCCTGGACGACGACGTCTGGGAGGCCGTGCTCGAAGGCGTCGCCGGTCTCGAGGAGCGGACCGGCCGTCGCCTCGGCGACCCCGAGCGCCCGCTGCTCGTGTCGGTCCGCTCGGCCGGCGCGGTGAGCATGCCGGGCATGATGGACACGATTCTGAACCTCGGCATGACCGACGAGGTCGAGGCCGGCATGGCGAAGCTGTCCGGCGATGCGGACTTCGCCCGCTCCACGCACGTGCGCTTCGTCCACGAGTTCGGACATACGGTGCTGCGGGCCGATCTCGACGAGCCGCGCGACGACGAGACCGCCGACGACGCGCGCGCCGCGGTCGTCGAGGACACCGGCTCCGATGTCCCGCGCGAGCCGCACGGGCAGCTGCGCGCCGCGATCGAGGCGGTGTTCGGGTCGTGGACCTCGCGGCGCGCCAAGGCCTACCGCAAGCACTGGGGCATCTCGGACGACGGCGGGACCGCCGCGATCATCCAGGCGATGGTCTTCGGGAACCTCGGCGGCGAGTCGGGGACGGGCGTCCTGTTCACGCGCGACCCGCTCAGCGGCGCCCCCGAGCCATATGGCGAGTGGCTCCCTGGCGGCCAGGGCGAGGACGTCGTCAGCGGCACGCACGACTGCCTGCCGCTCGGCGCGCTGCACGCCCAGCTTCCCGAGGCCCACGACCAGCTGCTCGACGCCGGCCGGCTGCTCGAGCACTCCAACGGGGACGTGCAGGACATCGAGTTCACCGTCGAGCGCGGGCAGCTGTACCTGCTCCAGACGCGCGCGGCCAAGCGCGCGCCGCTGGCCGCCGTGCGCACCGCGGTGGATCTGGCGACCGAGGGGGCGATCGGGCGCCATGACGCGCTGCGCCGCGTCAGCGTCGAGCAGCTCGCGACGGTGCTGGCGCCGCGCGTGTCGCAGACCGTGGCCGACGCGGCGGAGGTCGTCGCGCGCGGCGTTCCCGCCTGCCCCGGGGTCGCCTCCGGGGAGGCCGTCTCCGACGCCGACGCGGCCGAGGCTCACGAGGGCGACAGCGTGCTCGTGCGCCCGACCACGAGCCCCGAGGACGTG
>JAWVFZ010000480.1:0-7081 GCA_033855555.1 Solirubrobacteraceae bacterium | reverse complement strand
ATGGACCCTGCAACCACCGCCGGGAAGGCCATCGGCAGCACCACGCGGCGGAAGGTGCGCCCGGGATCGGCGCCCAGGTCGCCCGAAGCGTCGAGGAGCGAATTCGGGATCCGCTCGAGGCCGGCGTAGACCGGCAGGATCATGTACGGCAGCCACAGGTAGCTGAAGACCAGCCACGTGGCGACGTTGCCGAACCCGGGCCCCTTCATCCCGAGCGGGTGCAGCGCCCAGTTGAGGATCCCGTCCTCGTTGAGGATCGTCCGCCACGCATAGACCTTCACGAGATAGCTCGACCAGAGCGGCATGAGCACCGCCACCACGAGCAGGCCGCGCACGCGCGGCGAGGCGACCTTCGCCATGTAGAAGGCGATCGGGAAGGCCAGCAGCGCGTCGGTCACCGTGACCGCGGCCGCGATCCCCACGGTGCGCAGCACGATCGAGCGGTAGACGTGGCCGTTCCACAGCGTCTCGAAGTTGCCCGTGCCGTAGCTGTGGACGACCTTGCCGCTGAACTCGTCCAGATGCCAGAACGCGGCGATGAAGAGCACGGCCAGCGAGCCCAGGTAGGCGATCACGAGCCAGCCCAGGGGCCCGGCCAGGAGCAGCGACAGCTGCAGCCGCTTGCGGCCGTGCAGGAGGTCGGCGAGCCTGCGGCCCACCGACCTCCCGGGAACGGATGCTGGGACTGCTGTCAGGGCGTCAGCCCTTGATGTCCGTCCACGCCTGGACCCACTGCGAGTAGTCGGCGCACTTGGCGCCGCGGCTATCGCCGCAGTCCTTGCGCGGCGTCGTCCAGAAGGAGACGCGCGCGAAGTACGGCTGGTCGCCCTCGTGGTAGATCTTGCAGTGGTTCTTGTCGGCCGTGAACTGGCATGCCTTGCGGTTCGCCGGGGCCTCGCCGAACCACTCCGCCACCTGCGCCTGCACCTTCGGCGAGGTGATCCAGTTCATCCACTTGTACATGCAGTTCGGATGCTTGGACTTCGACGAGATCATCCACGTGTCCGACCAGCCGGTGGAGCCCTCCGACGGCAGCACCGTCTTGACCTTCACCTTGTCGGCCTGCAGCAGGTTGGCGATCACCTGCCAGGTGGTGCCGACGGTCGAGTTGCCGTTGGCGAACGCAGCCTGCTCCTTGGTGTAGTCGGCCCAGTACTCGCCGACGTACTGGCGCTGTGTCTTGAGCAGATCGACCGCGGCCTTGAACTGCTTGTCATCGAGCTCGAAGGGGTTGGTGATCTTGAGCGACGGGTCGTGCGCCTTCAGGTACACGGCCGCGTCGGCGATGTAGATCGGGCTGTCGTATGCCGTGACCTTGCCCTTGTTGGCCGCCAGCTTGGTCTTGTCGAAGACCGCATCCCAAGACGTCCCGACGCCGCTGGCCTTCGGGCCCGACATGAGCAGGTTGGCTCCGTAGCCGTGGGGGATGCCGTACATCTGACCCTTGACCGAGTTCCAGGGCTTGTCCTTGAGCCCGGCCCAGATGTCGGTGTAGTTGGGCACCAGCGCGGTATTGACCGGGGCGACATCGCCGCCGGCGATCAGGCGCAGCGTCGCGTCCCCGGAGGCCGACACGCCGTCGTAGCGACCGGTCCGCATGAGCGTCACCATCTCGTCGGAGGTGTTGCCGACCTTGACGTTCGTCTGGCAGCCGCTCGCCTTCTCGAACGGGGTCACCCAGTCGACCTTCGGGTCGGTCGAGCCGTCCTCGGCATATCCCGCCCAGGCGATGATGTTCAGCTGGCCTTCACCGGCGCCGACCTTGTCGAGCGCTGGGATCTTCGGCGGGTTGAGCCCACTGCTGGCGCTTCCGCCGCCGCTGCTGCTGGCGCTGTCACCGCACGCGGCGATGCCGAATGCGGCGACGCAGGCGACCAAAGCCGCCCAAAGGGTCTTGGTACTCATGCTTCCTCCTGATCCGGGGGTCCGTCCTCGATCGCGTAGGTCTGGCTGGGACGCCACGCGACTTGCACCTTCCGTCCACGCTGCTCGAGCGCGTCGGCACTCGACGTCTCGAGGTTCTGGCGGACGACCTGAAGCTCTCCACCCGCGTCGAGCGCGACGACGTAGCGGGTGACCATGCCGGCGTAGGCCACATCGACGACCGTGCCGGATTCGGCGTGCAGGCCCTCGGGGCTCTCGCCCTCGCCCAGGAGCCTGATCTTCTCTGGGCGGACGGTGAAGTGCCGCCCGTCGCGCTCGAGCATGTTGGAGACGCCGACGAAGCCGGCGACGAATGCCGTGGCCGGGCGCTCGTAGACCTCGGCCGGCTTTCCGACCTGGACGATCCTGCCCTCGTCGAAGACCGCGAGGCGGTCGCTCATGGTCAGCGCCTCCTCCTGGTCGTGGGTCACGTAGACGAACGTGATCCCGACCTCGCCCTGGATGCGCTTGAGCTCGACCTGCATGCCCTGCCGCAGCTTGAGGTCAAGCGCGCCGAGCGGCTCGTCGAGCAGCAGCAGGCGCGGGCGGTTGACGATCGCCCGTGCGAGCGCGACGCGCTGGCGCTGGCCGCCGCTGAGCTGGGCCGGCTTACGCGCGCCGTAACCGGCGAGGCTCACCATCTCCAGCGCCTCTGCGGCGCGGCGGCGGCGCTCGCCCTTGTCCACCTTGCGGATACGCAGGCCGTACTCCACGTTGTCCTGCACCGACATGTGGGGGAACAGCGCGTAGTCCTGGAACACCGTGTTGACGTCGCGCGCGTAGGGAGGCCGGTCGGTGACGTCCTCGCCGCCGAGCTCGACGCGGCCCCCGTCTGGGAGCTCGAACCCGGCTATCAGCCGCAGCGTCGTGGTCTTGCCCGAGCCCGAGGGCCCCAAGAGCGTGAAGAACTCGCCCTTGGCGATGTCGACGCTGACGCCGCCGACCGCGGTCACGTCCCCGTAGCGCTTGACGAGTTGGACGAGACGGACATCCGGCGGGGCGCCCTGGCTGGCCGCGGTGTCGGTCTTGGGGGCAGGTGTGACGCCGGCGTGCAAGCTTGTCCTCCTCGGCAGCGAGCCTATACGCGCTACGCGCACCTGACTGCAATAAAGCACGTTCAGGGTTCTGCCGAACTGGACAAGCGCCTGTCGCTTACCGTTGGCGACGGGTACCGTTGTGCAGATCGATCACCCTCTGGTCCGGATTGGACAAGTCGGTGAGAAAGAGAGAGCCATCTATGGCGACGACCGAGAACGCCGCGACGCAGAACCTGCAGGAGCTCGCGCAGCGGCACCTGTGGATGCATTTCAGCCGGATGGGCGGCTACGGCCAGGACGCCCCGGTCCCAGTGATCGTGCGCGGCGAGGGCTGCCACGTGTGGGACGAGGAGGGCAATCGCTACTTCGACGGCCTCAGCGCCCTGTTCTGCGTGAACATCGGCCACGGGCGCGCCGACCTCGTCCAGGCGGGCGCCGACCAGGCCAAGGACCTCGGGTTCTTCACCAACTGGTCCTACGCCCACCCGCCCGCGATCGAGCTGGCCGCAAAGGTCGCCTCGCTGGCGCCCGGAGACCTCAATCGCGTCTTCTTCACCAGCGGCGGCTCGGAGTCGGTCGAGACCGCGATCAAGCTCGCCCGCCAGTACCACAAGCTCACGGGCAATCCGAACAAGACCAAGATCATCAGCCGCGAGACCGCCTATCACGGCACGTCGCTGGGGGCGCTCGCGGTCACGGGCATCACGAGCCTGCGCGCGCCCTTCGAGCCGTTCGCCCCCGGCGGCTGCCACGTCCCGAACACCAACATGTATCGCCTGGCGCCCGGCTACGGCGCCGAGAACCTCGCCGAGGCGATCGCGCATCGCATCGAGTTCGAGGGCCCGGAGACCGTCGCCGCGGTGTTCCTCGAGCCGGTGCAGAACGCCGGCGGCTGCTTCGTTCCGCCCGACGGCTACTTCCAGCGCGTGCGCGAGATCTGCGACGAGTACGGCGTGCTGCTGGTGTCCGACGAGGTCATCTGCTCGTGGGGCCGCCTCGGCGAGTGGTTCGGCGCCCAGCGCTACGGCTACCAGCCGGACATGATCACCACGGCCAAGGGCATCACCAGCGCCTACGCGCCGCTCGGCGGGGTCATCGCCTCCGACCGGCTGATCGAGCCGTTTCTCAAGGGCTCGGCCTCGTTTGCCCACGGGTTCACGTTCGGCGGGCATCCGGTCTGCTGCGCGATCGCCCTGGCCAACATCCAGGCGTTCGAGGACGAGGGCATCAACGAGAACGTGCGCGAGCACGAGGGCGCCTTCCGGGCAATGCTCGACGGGATGCGCGACATCCCGATCGTCGGCGACGTCCGCGGGGCGGGCTACTTCCACGCGCTCGAGCTCGTCAAGAATCAGGAGACCAAGGAGTCGTTCAAGGGCGAGGAGGCCGAGGAGCTCCTGCGCGGCTTCCTGAGCGTCGAGCTGTTCAAGCGGGGCTTGATCTGCCGCGCCGACGACCGTGGCGATCCGGTCGTCATGCTCTCGCCGCCGCTCATCAGTGGCCCCGCCGAGTTCGAGGAGATCGAGTCGGTGCTGCGTCCGGTGCTGACCGAGGCCGCCGAGCGCATGCACGTCGGGGGCTGATGCTCTCCGTCCGGGAGCTCATCGGAGATCTCGACGTCGAGCTGCTCGCCGGCGAGGCGCAGCTCGACGCGCCCGTGCGCTGGGTGCACATCTCCGAGCTCCCGGATCCGACGAGATGGCTCTCGGGCGGCGAGTTGCTGCTGACGACGGGGATGGCGCTGGAGACCGACGACGACCAGCGTGCCTACGTCCACCGGCTTGCCGACCACGGCCTCTCCGGGCTGGGGGTGGGCACGGGGTTCCGATACGACAGCGTCCCGGTGGCCTTGACCGAGGCTGCCAGGGAGCGCGGGTTCCCGCTCTTCGAGGTTCCCTATGCGACTCCGTTCATCGCCGTCACCGAGAAGGCGTTCACGCGGCTTGTCAACGAGCAGTACGCCGTCCTGCAGCGTTCGATCGCCGCACACGAGCGCCTGCAGAGGATCGTGCTCAGCGAGCGCGGACTCGATGCGATCGCCGGAGCGCTCGCGACGCTCATCGGCGGCGCGGCCCTCGTGTTCGACGGGCGCGGCGTCCCGCTGGCGCAGCGGACGTTCCGCCGCGAGATGGCTCCGGAGACGACCCAGGCGCTCGCGGTCGAGCTGCACGAGCGTGCGCGCCGCAGCGACGGGCGCGGCTTTGCCCCGGAGCACGGGGACCTCGCCGGCCGCGCGCTCGCGCTGCCGGTCGCCGCGGAGCGCTCTGTGCCGCAGGCGTGGCTCGTCGCTGCCAAGGACACCGGAGGGCTGACCGAATTCGATCGGCTGACGCTCCATCAGGCCGTGACGGTGGTGGCTCTAGAGCTGCTGCGCCGCCATGTCGCCACCACGACCGAGCGCCGCCTGGCGGGCGACGTGCTCGCCGAGATCATCTCCGGCCGGCTGTCCGGCGCGGAGCTCGCGCGGCGCCTCGAGCCCTTCGGGATCGGCGGCCGGGTAACTGCGCTGGTCCTCGCGCCGGGCGAGCGACATCTCGCCGCATGCGAGGAGGCGGTCACCAACGCGTTGCGCCAGGACGCTGTCAGCGCCCTCGTGGCGACCGAGGGCGAGCACGTCTGCGCGCTGTTGCCGGGACTGCTCGACGACGAGCTGTTCGAGCTGGCGGGACGGGTGTCGGCGCGCGCCGAGGAGGCCCTCCGTGGCCCCGTTCCGGCGGGCGCGGGGCGTGCCGCGGGGGTCGGCGACGCCCGGCGCGTGTTTCATGAGGCGCGCTGCGCGCTCGAGGCTCGCCAGCTGGGCGCCAACGGCAGCGGGCCGCTCGGGGGCGTGGCGACGTTTCGCGACCTGGGCTCCTTCCAGCTGCTCCTCTCACTGCAGGACTCCGATGCGCTGCGGCTGTTCTGCGAGTCGCTCCTCGGCCCGATCGAGACCGGCGAGGGCCACTACGGCGGCGAGCTGATGCGTTCGCTTGAGGCGTTCATCGAGTGCAATGGCCAGTGGGAATCCGCGGCGCGCAAGCTCTACTGCCATCGCCACACGCTGCGGTACCGGATCCGCAGGATCGAGGAGCTCACGGGGCGCGACCTCGCGAGCGCGCGCGACCGCATCGAGTTCTGGCTTGCGCTGCGCGGCCGCGAGCTCGTCACAACCCAAGGAGAGCAATGAAGGTCGGAGTTCCGAGCGAGATCAAGTCCGACGAGTACCGCGTCGCCCTGACGCCGGCCGGCGTCCGCGAGTTGGTCCTTCACGACCACTCCGTCGTGGTCCAGTCCGGGGCCGGCGACGGCTCGGGCATCACCGACGAGGCATACGTCTTGCAGGGCGCTGAGATCGCTCCCGACGCCGACGCGGTGTTCGGCGAGGCGGAGATGATCGTGAAGGTCAAGGAGCCCCAGCCGGCCGAGGTCGCGCGGCTCGAGCCCCGGCACACGCTGTTCACCTATCTGCACCTCGCGCCGGACTCGGAGCTCACGCAAGGCCTGATCGCCAGCGGCGCGACCTGCATCGCCTACGAGACCGTCGAGGACTCCCGCGGCCGGCTCCCGCTGCTCGCCCCGATGAGCGAGGTCGCCGGCAAGATCGCGACCCAGGCAGGCGCGTTCATGCTGGAGAAGCCGCTCGGGGGGCGCGGGATCCTGCTCGGCGGCGTGCCCGGCGTCCCCGCCGCCAAGGTGAAGGTCATCGGTGGCGGCGTCGTCGGGATGAACGCCGCGTTCATCGCCATCGGCATGGAGGCCGACGTCACGGTGTTCGACCGGAACATCGACCGCCTCCGCGAACTCGACATCGCCTTCGGCGGTCGCGCCGACACGTGCTTCGCCTCGACGCTGGCCATTGAAGAGCACCTCAAGGAGGCCGATCTCGTGATCGGGGCGGTGCTCGTCGCCGGCGCCCGTGCGCCCCATGTCGTCACGCGCGAGCAGCTGAAGCTGATGAAGCGCCACGCGGTGCTGGTCGACGTCTCGATCGACCAGGGCGGGTGCTTCGAGACCTCCCGCCCGACGACCCACTCGCATCCCACCTACGAGGTTGACGGGATCACCCACTACTGCGTGGCCAACATGCCGGGGGCGGTGCCGGTCACCTCGACCTGGGCGCTCACCAACGCGACCATGCCCTA
>JAWVFZ010000479.1:0-9690 GCA_033855555.1 Solirubrobacteraceae bacterium | reverse complement strand
CTGCCGCCGAGCGCTCGCGGCGTTGCAGGAGCTCCATCTCCGCGATGATCCGGGCCAGCGGCGTTCGCAGCTCGTGCGAGAGCTCGGCGGAGAGCCGCTGCTCGTGGCGCAGGCTCGCCGCCACGCGGTCGAACAGGGCGTCGAACGTCCGCGCCAGCTCGCCGAGCTCGTCGGGCTGCGGCACTGAGCCGAAGCGACGCCCGATGTCGTTCTCGCCCCACTCTGCGGCCGAGCGCGTCATCTCGGCGACCGGCTGCAGGGCACGGCCGATCGCGAGCCAGGACACCACGAAGAGCGCGAGCAGCAGCACAGCGCCCAGCGCGATCGAACCGACGAGTGCGGCGTCGGTGGTCTTGTCGTAGGCGGTGAGCGACTTGGCGGTCACGACGGTCCCCACCTGGCGGCCAGCGCGGGTGACCGGCAATGCGTACAGGCGGACCTCCGGCTGGTGCAGCGTCCGGTACCCCCGCCGCTTGCTCCCGGCCAGCGCCTGCGCGGCCGCCTTCACCGCCGGCGGCGCGTGCGGCGACAGGACCGCGCGCTGACGGTCGAACACCCAGACCTGTGCGTCGAGGGCCTCGTCGTCGGGCGACTCGCGGACCCGGACGACCCCGCCGGTCGTGCGGATCGTCGTCGCAGCGGCTGCGGCCTGGGTGCGCAGGCTGCTGTTCGCGTCCGCTTGGAGGCTGCTCTCGAGGATGAGGTTGAACGCCAGGACGACCGTTGCGACGAGGACCGTCGCAACCAGCAGCGCGGCCGCCGTGAGCCGGCCGCGCAGCGTCCGGAAATGCCTCATCGGAGCCGGTACCCGACCCCGTGCGCCGTTTCGATCGCGATCTCGCTGCCGAGCGAGCGCAGCTTGCGGCGCAGCCGGGCGACGTACTGGTCGAGCGTGTTGTCGTGGACGATCGCGCCTTCGGGCCAGGCCGCACCGACCAACTCGCGGCGGCGCAGGACGGCGCCCGGCTGGGCGAAGAGCGCGGCCAGCACGCGGAACTCCGTCGGCGTCAGCGACGCCTCTTCGGCGCCATTGCGCAACGCGTGCGTCACGGGGTCGAGCACGAGGTCGCCGACCGTTGCCGACGAGTCACTGCCCGCGCGGCGCAGGAGGGCGCGCAGGCGCACGACGAGCTCCGAGAAGTGGAAGGGCTTCGTGAGGTAGTCGTCGCCGCCGGCGTTGAACCCGGCAAGGCGGTCGGTGATCGCGTCACGCGCCGTCAGGAACAGCACCGGCGCGTCGACGCCACGTGCTCGCAGCGCCTGGCAGACGTCACGCCCGTCGGCGTCGGGCAGGCCGATGTCGACGACGATCGCGTCGGGATCCGACGTCGCGTGCTCCAGCGCAGAGGCGCCGTCCGCCGCGACCGTCACCTCGAACCCCTCCTCGGTGAGTCCTCTTCGCAGCAGCGCCCGCAGGTCGGCGTCATCCTCGACCACGAGCAGGCGAAAGCTGGTCATCCCGCCCTCGAGTATGGCGAGGCAGCCTGACCCCCACCTGAACGACGCGCTTTGACTACTCCTCCCGCACGGCGAGCACGAGCTTGCCGTCGTTCTCGCCGCTGAAGAGCTTCAGCAGCGTCTCGGGGAATGCCTCGATCCCGCCGCCGGCCACGTCCTCGCGCGACGTGATCTTGCCGGCCGCGAGCCACTCGCCCATCTGCCGCCCGCCCTCGGCGAAGCGCGCGCCGTAGTCGGAAACCACGAAGCCCGTCATGCTGGCGTGGTTGACGAGCAGTGACATGTAGTTGGAGGGCCCGTGGAAGGGTTCGGTCGAGTTGTACTGGGAGATCGCCCCGCAGATGACCACGCGCGCGTGGCGCGCCAGCTGGGCCAGCGCGGCATCCAGGATCTCCCCGCCGACGTTGTCGAAGTAGACGTCGATGCCGTCCGGGCAGTGCTCGCGCAGCGCTGCCGAGACGTTCTCGCTCTTGTAGTCGATGGCGGCGTCGAAACCCATCTCGCCGGTGACGCACTCGCACTTGACCGGCCCGCCGGCGATGCCGATGGCGCGGGCGCCCTGCAGCTTCGCGATCTGGCCGACGAGCTGCCCGACCGCGCCGGCGGCGCCCGACACCACGACCGTCTGGCCGGGCTCGGGCCGGCCGATGTCGAGCAGGCCGAAGTAGGCAGTCATTCCCGTCATCCCGAGCGCGCTGAGCCACTTGGGCAGCGGCGCCAGCTCGGGGTCGATCTTGCGCAGCACGTCGCCGGGGACGGTGGCGTACTCCTGCACGCCGAGCATGCTGGTCACGTGGTCGCCCTCGCCGAAGCGCTCGTCGCGCGAAGCCACCACGCGTCCAACGGCGAGCGCGCGCATGACGTCGCCGATCCCCACCGGCGCCACGTAGGAACGCGCATCGTTCATCCAGCCGCGCATCGCCGGATCCAGCGAGATGTAGAGGACCTCGACGAGCACCTGCCCGTCCTCGGGCTCGACCACCGGTTCCTCGGTGAGGTCCCAGTTGTCGCGCGTCGGAAGGCCGACCGGGCGGCTGGCGAGGCGAAAGGCGCGATTGACGGTGGCAACGTTCATCCGGCGAATCTAACTCCTCGCCCCATCCGCCGGCGGCGCCTCAGCGGTCACTGGAGGTCTTCTGCCAGGCGCGGCTGAACGACTTCTCGGTCCGGAGCCGCCGCGCGACGCGAGGGAACGCGTTCGGCACGCAGCAGTGCCAACCCTGCAAAGACCGCGACGCCGGTCAGGGCGGCCGCCCAGGCGAACGTGTGGCCGAAGGCCATCGCCATGGGTTCGGCGACCCGCTGTCGCACACCCGGAGGCAGCGGTGCGAGCACCCCTCCGACACTGCCGCCGTGGGCCGGCAGGACGGGCTGCGCCTGGTGCTCGAGGACGACCGCCAGGAGCGCGGTGCCGATCGACCCGCCGATCTGGCGCAGCGTGTTGAGCGCAGCCGTGGCTCCGGGCAGCTGCTCCGGTGACAGGCGCGCGTACGCCGCCGCCATCGCCGGCTGGACCGAACAGCCCATACCGATCCCGCGCACCACCAGCACGCCGGCGAGGAGTGCGTCGGGCGTGCTGGAGGTGACGAAGACCCACGGCAACGTGGCCAACGTCGTCACGATGCACCCCACGAGGACCACTGGGCCGCCCCCGATGCGGTCCGTGAGCCGCCCGCTGATCGGGAGGGCCATCGCGGCGCCGAGGCCCTGCGGCGCCATCAGCAATCCGGCGCTCAGCGCGTTCTGGCCTCGGTCGAGCTGGTAGTAGAGCGGGAGGATGAGCATCACGCCGAACAACGCGGCGCCCAGGAAGAAGGTCGTCGCGGCGGCGGCTGCGAACGGGGGCGACAGGAAGAGCCGTACGTCGATCAGAGGGCGCGCGACACCCAGGCTGCGAACCACGAAGAGCGCGGTGAGCGCGAGCCCGCCGAGAATCGGCACGAACGCCATGGGTTGCCCGAATCCGCCAGCGGTCTCGGTCTCTGACAGGCCGAACACGATGCCCACCAAACCAGGACAGAGCAGCGCTGCGCCCAGCCAGTCGAGCGTCCCGGGGTGTGCACGCCTCTCGTCGGCGCGCAGGACGTGGGTCGCGACGAGCACCGCGACTGCTGCGATGGGCAGGTTGACGAAGAAGATCCAGTGCCAGGACGCGTTGTCGACGATCAGGCCGCCGACGATCGGGCCGCAGATGGGGGCCAGCAGCACCGGGACGCCGACGAGCGAGAGCACGCGCCCGATTCGCTGGGGTCCGGCACTCTGGGTGACCAGGGTGATCCCGACCGGAAGCAGCATGCCCGCGCCGAGGCCCTGCAGCACGCGGAACAGGATGAGCGCAACGGGCGTGGCCGCGAATCCGCAGAGGGCTGAGCCGACCCCGAACAGCACGACGGAGGCGATCCAGACCCGCTTGGAGCCGAAGCGCTCGGTCATCCATCCCGAGAGCGGGATCGCCGCCGCCAGCGACAGCAGGTAGCCCGTCGAGACCCAGTGCACCGCGCTGAGCGACGCGTGAAGGTCGCTCGACAGCTTGTCGAGCGCCACGTTGACGATCGTGGTGTCGAGCGAGGACATGATGACGCCGAGGATCACGGCGCCCGCCACCACCATCGTCCGCCGGTCCAGCCCGTCGTCCGGGCGTGCTCCGTCGCGGCGCTGCGGGGTAGCTCCCTGCATCCCGTCTAAGCCGATCTGCGCAGGTCGGTCACGCCGTCCTGACGGCGGCGGCGCGTCGCGGTTCCTAACGACGAGTGGTGGTCGAGGAAGCGCGCGACCTCGCGGTCGGCGTCCGGCTCGTCGGTGACGTAGAGATGGCCGGCATCGGGCCACAGCTGCAGCACCGCGCCAGGGATCGCCTCCGCGAGCACGCGCGCGTTCTGAGGGGACTGGAGCATGTCCTGCCCGCCGTGGACGACGAGCGTCGGAGCGGCGATGTCACCGAGCCGGCTCTGCGTGCTGTGCGAGGCGGCGGCCGCGACCTGGTGCAGGTAGGCGAGCGCGTCCGGCGGATGCTGCATGCGGCGAGCGATGTCCTCGGCAATGCGGTCGCCGTGTTCGCGGCGCGTGCGCTCCCCGTAGCTGTAGGGCACCGCCGCCCAGGCCGCCTCCTCCGGACCCATCACACCGACGCGCGTGAAGAACGTCAGCACCTGGGGATCCTGCGGGATCGCGCGCGGGCCGCCGGGAGTGGTGGCTCCGAGCACGAGCCCACAGACGCGGTCACGGTGGCGCAGCGCGATCTCCTGCGCGACCATCCCGCCCAGCGACATCCCGTACACGTGCGCCCGCGCCTCACCCGCTGCGTCGAGCACGGCGACGGCGTCGTTGGCCATCTGCGCCACCACGTACGGCCACGGCGAGTGGTCGCTGCGGCCCATGTCGCGGTTGTCGAACGCGAGCACGCGGAACTGCGAGGCCAGTCGATCGATGGTCCGCCAGCCGGCCTCCAGCGACATGCCCTGGCCGAGGATGACCAGCACGGCGGGGCCTCGGCCGAGGCTCTCGTAGTAGACGCGCAGGGATCCGCTCTGGGCAAAGGGCATACGGCCTAGAGCATGCGGGCGGTCGCCCGCCGTCACCCCTGGCCCTGGTGTCGGCCTGTGCTGTTCCGTCGAACGATCGTCGTCGCGGCAACGTCGCGACATGCTCGCCGGGACTTGACGTCCACGGCGTTGCCGATGACCAACCTGGGCTCTTCACCACAATGCGGCCTCAGCGAGCATCTTGTGACCGTGGTCGGCACACGCAGCCTGCGCGCCGGGCTGAGCAAGCGTTACTGGATTCGATGCCGCGTCTGCGAGTTCGAGCACGGTCCGTACGACAGCTGGCGAGCCGCGTGGCTCGACGCCCTCGGCGCGCAGGTCGCGGCGCGCCGACGCCCGTCGGAGCTCAGACCACGGCGCGCTCGATGACCGCGTTCGTGCCGCCGGGCCTCCCGGGCTGCTGCCCGTTGGTGATCACGACCCGGTCGCCCTCACCCAGGCCGGCGAAGTCCTTCGCGACGCGCAGCGCCACATCGACGACCTCGTCGAGCGTCCCCGCGACCTCCGCGACGACCGGATAGACGCCCCATTCGAGCGTCAGCTGCTCTGCCACGGCCGGATCGTGCGCAAGCGCGATGATCGGGTTGCGGGGGCGGTACTTGGAGCATGCACGGGCCGCTCCGCCCGTCGCCGTCGGCACGATGATCGCGGCGGCGTCGAGTTCGTCGGCGAGCTGCACCGCTGCATGCGCGACCGCCGCCGCCGCGGTCCCGGCGTCGACGCCGCCCTGGCGGGCACGGTTGCGAAGATCTGGTGACTCCTCCGCGGCCTCCGCGATGACCGCCATCGCGCGGACCGCCTCGACCGGGTGCTGCCCGACGCTCGTCTCGGCCGAGAGCATGACGGCCGAGGTGCCGTCGATGACCGCGTTGGCGACGTCGGCGACCTCCGCCCGCGTCGGCTCGGCAGCGGTGATCATCGACTCGAGCATCTGCGTCGCGGTGATCACGAGCTTGCCGGCCCGCGTCGTCCGCCGGATGGTGTCCTTCTGCATCAGCGGCACGCGGGCGAGCCCTGCGGTGACGCCATAGTCGCCGCGGGCAATCATCACGCCGTCTGCCGCCGCGATGATCTCGTCGAGATTCTCGTAGGCCTCGACGGTCTCGACCTTGGCGACGATGCGGGCCAGGGAGCCGTGTGCGCGCAGGCGCGCGCGCAGCTCGTCGATGTCCGCTCCGGTGCGCACGAACGACAGCGCGACGAAGTCGGCGCCAGCCCGAGCGGCCAGCTCGAGGTCGCCCACGTCCTTCTCCGTGATCGCCGGCAGCTCGGGCCGCGCGAACGTCACGCTCACCCCCTTGCTCGGCGCCAGCGGCCCGGCGGATACGACCCGTGCGAAGACCTCGCCGTTCGTCGTGCGCTCGACAGCCAGCCGCGGCACGCCGTCGCCGACGACGATCTCCGAGCGCTCGGTGACGAGTCGGGCGAAGCCGGGGTAGTCCACCACGGCGCGATCCGGGTGACCGGACGGCTCCCCGCTGGTCAGGACGACCATGTCGCCCGGCTGCAACGCGCGCTCGACGGTGTCGGCGGCGAGCCGGAGCTTGGGTCCCTGCAGGTCGAAGAGCACGCCGAGCGGGCGTCCGGCGCGCCGGGCCGCCGCTCGCACCTCGTCCGCGCGGCGAAGCAGGTCCTGCGATGTGCCGTGCGAGCAGTTCAGGCGCGCACAGTCCACGCCGGCGGCGACGAGCGCGTCGAGCACGCCCGGCGCATCCGTCGCCGGCCCGAGAGTGGCAACGATCTTCGTTCGCCGCTCGAGCACCTCACCGGAGCGTGACGGAATCGACGAGGCTCCCGACACGCGACCCCGGGCGCGGATGGGTACCTCCAGCGTGCGGTGGCCACTCGACACGCTCACAGCTTGGCACCGATCGCGCGTGCTCTGAACTGGCCCGGCGGCGCACCCGCGCTGGCCCTTGGGTCCAAGACTGCCGGTCCAGACCAAGGGACGGTCACTGCCACGCGATCGGACAGGTCTGGCGGCGGCGTGCGTGCCGGATGCTTCGCACCATGTCCCTTCCTCACGAGCCTCGCCCCCTGCAGATCCTCGTTGCCCATGACGGGTCCGCCGACGCGGCTGCCGCAGTCGAGCTCACCGCCGCCACGTTCCCGGGAGCAAGGACGACGGTGCTGAGCGTCTGGGAGCCGCTGATCGGCGATGCTCTCCAGCTGCGCCCCGAGACGGCGACGATGAAGATCGCCCTGCGCGCTGCTCAGCACGCGTGCAACCTGGGTCTCGCCGCCCAGCCGCGCTGGAATGCGGGGGTCGCCGACGTGTGGCGGGCGATCCTCGACGAGGCCGATCGCGAGCAGGCAGACCTGATCGTCACCGGTCGGCGCGGCCTCGCGGGCAATGGCTCGTCGCAGCACGGGAGTGTCGCCCGGCACGTCCTGCGCCACGCTGACCGGCCCGTGCTGGTCGTCCCCTCGGCGAAGACCGCCGTGGGGCCGACAGGTGCGGCCCGCGGAGAGCCCGTCGCGGACCGGGCCTTCCCGACCGGGGGCCTGCGCGTGCAGGTCGTTCCGCTCGAGGAAGTGTGACCGTCAATCCGGGCGGCCGTCGAGGGCCGATTCAGCGGTCGCGTCCGGGATCAGCCATGTGCCCATGTCCCGGAAGTGGACGTACTGCGCGGCCGGCGCGTGGGCGGCGGTCTGCATGCGGGCATGCACGAACCGGCTCGAGCTCTCGGCGGGGTCGATGTGTGTCGCGGGGAACGCTCTGGCCTGTCTGCTGGACATCTCGTACATCCTTGCTGGCGGTTGACGGGACGCTAAGCCTCGCGCCGGCATCGGGCTGGGCACACTGCACCATCGCCGGGCGTCCGCCCGACCGTTGTCCACTCCGCGCACCGGGGGCCGGCGTCAGCTCCTTGGGCGCGGCCCGAAGCGCACGATGACGTTCAGCTTGTGCCCCGCCTTCATCGGCTTGTGCGCCACCTTCGGGCGGTTGGTCTTTCCCTTCTTGCGGCGCGACGGCTTGCAGACAGGTGCCGTGGCCGGCACCGGGTTGGTGACTGTGGTCGTGACCGGGCTCGGAAGGGGCGTCGTGATCGCACCGTTGGCGGCCGTGATCGGAGCGCTGACCGTCGTGATGGTGGTGGTCGTGGTCACCGTGTTGAAGGTGACGTTGATGGTCACCGGCCCGCAGGTGATGACCATGGGCAACGTGCTGGGGATGGCCGCCTGCGCGCATTGCGCGGCCGCGACCGCCGGGTCGTTCTGCGGCGTCGATCCGCCATCGTCCCCTGTGCCGGTGCCTTCGGAATGCTGGGTGGGTACAGGCAGCAGGGCGATCCCGTTCGCGGGAACGCCCTGGACCGACGGGCTCGACTCGGGGACGGGGTTCGCGCCGTGAACCGGTACCGCGCTTGCAGTCCCGGCCGGAACGCCGCCGGCGAGTACGCCGAGGGCGGCCGCGGCCGCTGCCCGACGGGTGCGTAGTGCCATGTCGTGAGTAGCTCCTTGCTCCTGACGGCCGGGGCTGCCGCCAGCGATCGGGTGTGCGGCCACCGGCCTCCGGTGCGCCCCGCCGAAAGCTCGCCAGCTGCCTGCTGGCCGCGCCCGGACGCACGACCGTTGCCGCGCAGGCAGCCGAGGATGAAGTCGCCAGCTTTGCGTTTTCCACCAACGAGAGCTGCCGTCCCCCAGACCGGCGTGCCCTGGTCCACCGAACAGGGGCGAGGGCGCCAGGCCGACTCATCCTGTTCAAGTGCCGACCAGCGATCCGTTCGCCACTCGCTATGACGTCCCGGTCGCAGGCGGCAGCCTGCACGTCGCCCGCTCGGGACCGCCCGCCTCGGACGCCGACGGCGTGGTCCTGGCCGCCCACGGCATCACCGCCTCCCACCTGGCCTGGAGAGCCGTCGCGCGGGAGCTCGCCGGCGACGCTCGCGTGTGCCTGTTGGCGCCCGACCTGCGGGGTCGCGGCCACAGCGCCCACCTCCCCGGCCCCTACGGGATCGCAGCCCACGTCGCCGATCTCCTGGCCGTGCTCGACGAGGCGGGTGTCACGCGCGCCGTGCTCGTCGGTCATTCGATGGGCGGCTATGTCGTCCCCCGGCTGGCGGCCGAACGGCCCGACCGTGTGGCCGCCGTAGTGCTGCTCGACGGCGGCGTGCCCCTCGCCCTGCCTGCCGATGAGGATCCTGAGACCGTGCTCGAGAAAGTGGTCGGGCCGGCGGTCGCACGTCTGCACATGACCTTTGCGTCTCGCGAGGAGTATGTCGCGCAGTGGCGCAGCCACCCCGCGCTTGTCGACGCATGGAACGACGACGTGGAGCTCTATGCGGGCTACGACGTGATGGGCGAGCCGGGCGCGATGCGATGCGTCGTGTCCGAAGACGCCGTGCGAGCCGACAGCGCCGATCTGCTCAGTGAGGAGGCTGCGCGCGCGGCGCTGCACCGGACCCGCGCCCCGGTGCATCTCCTGCGCGCGCGACGCGGATTTCGCAACGAGGACGACAAGCCCTTCATCTCTGATGATGCGCTCAAGGCCTTCGCCGCCGACCACCGCGACGTGGATGTCGAGGATGTGGCGGGCGTCAACCACTACACGCTCACGCTCGGTGAGAGTCCCGGCCCGTCGAGGGTCGCGGGCGCGATCAGGTCAGCCCTCCGAGAAGCTCGGACCATGCCGCAGCGCGCCTGAGGGTCACGCGTCGTGCGTGGATGGCGCGCAGCGCAGTTTGTC
>JAWVFZ010000478.1:0-4428 GCA_033855555.1 Solirubrobacteraceae bacterium | reverse complement strand
CGCCACCTCTCGGGCTTCCTCGACGAGGTGCCCGACCGCCCGGCTTCGCTCGATGTCGCGATGCGCATGTCCGGCTCCCGGGCCGGGCGCACGGCGCTCGGCGCCGCGGCGGCGGCCAGCGTGCGCCACATGGCCCATCGCTTCATCGTCGGCGAGACGCCGCGGGAGGCGACGAAGGTGCTCGAGGACCTGTGGCGCGCCGGCGCCGCCTCCTCGGTCGACCTGCTCGGCGAGGCGACCGTGACCTCCGCGGAGGCCGACCGCTACGCCGGCCGCTGCGCCAGGGCGCTGGACGAGCTCGCGACGGTCTATGAGGGACTGCCGGAGCGCCGTCATCTCGAGCACGACAGCGCCGGCCCGCTGCCGCGCGCGAACCTCTCGGTCAAGGTCAGCGCCCTCACGCCGCTGCTGCGCCCGGACGCGCCCGAGCTCGGCAAGCGCGACGCAGCGCCGCGCCTGCGGGAGCTGCTGCGCAGAGCCAGGCAGCGCGGCGCGCACCTGCACATCGACATGGAGTCCTTCGATTCGCGCGAGGCCGTGACCGACCTCGTCCTCGAGGTGCTCTCCGAGGAGGAGTTCCGCGACGGCCCGTCCGCCGGCCTGGTCCTCCAGGCCTACCTGCGCGACTCCCCCGCCCTTTGCGACCGGATCACCGCATGGGCGGCTGAGGCGAACCGGGCCTCGCCGGTCACCGTGCGCCTGGTCAAAGGCGCCTACTGGGACCACGAGATCGTCGAAGCCCGCCAGCATGGGTGGGATGCCCCGGTGTTCGAGGTCAAGGCGGACTCGGATCGCAACTTCGAGGACCTGACGGTGCGCCTGCTCGAAGCGCGGGCCGCCGGGATTGCCGTGCGGCCGGCGATCGCCAGCCACAACCTGCGCTCGGTCGCCCACGCGATCGCGCAGAATCGCCGCCTCGGCGCGCCCGACGAGGATCTCGAGCTCCAGGTCCTGCGCGGCCTCGGCGACGACCTCCAGCACGCCCTCGCCGCACTGGGCCTGCGCGTGCGCACGTACTGCCCGGTCGGCGACCTGGTGGCGGGAATGGCCTACCTCGTGCGGCGTCTGCTCGAGAACACCAGCAACGAGTCCTTCCTGCACGAGCAGGCGCGCGGCGTGCCGCTGGAGACCCTGCTCGCGGCGCCGTGAAGGCGTTCGTCAACGAGCCGCTGCTGGAGCTGCGCCGCGCGCCCGATCGCGAGCTGCTGCTCGACGGGCTGCGCGAGCTCGATCGCGAGCTGCCGTTGCGCGTGCCGGTGTGGATCGGCGCCGACCGCCGCGAGGGCGACGCCATCGTCTCGACGGACCCGGGCGCGCCCGGCCGAGCAGTCGCCGTTGCCGCGTCGGCGAGCGCCGCCGAGGTCGACCGGGCCGTGGAGACCGCCCGCCGCGGCTTCCCTGCGTGGTCGGCGCGCTCGGCCGCGCAGCGCGCCGCGGTGCTGGTCCGGGCGGCCGCCTGGATGCGCGAGCGCCGCCCGCGCCTCACGGCGCTCGCCGTGCGCGAGTCCGCGAAGCCATGGGCTGAGGCCGACGCCGACGTCTGCGAGGCAATCGACTTCCTCGAGTTCTACGCGCACGGCGCCGTCGCGCTGGACAAGGGACCGCAGCTGTTCCAGGTGCCCGGCGAGCGCAACGTCATGCGCTACGCGCCCCGCGGCGTCGTCGCCGTCATCGCGCCGTGGAACTTCCCGATCGCGATCCCCATGGGCATGGTCGCCGCCGGCCTGGTGACCGGCAACACGGTCGTGCTCAAGCCGGCCGAGCAGTCGCCCGGGTGCGGGCTGATGGTCGTGCAGGCGCTCCGCGAGGCCGGCGTTCCCCCGGACGCGCTCGCGCTGCTGCCCGGCGAGGGCGAGACCGGCGCCGCGCTGGTCCGCCATCCCGACGTGCAGACGATCGCCTTCACCGGCAGCGGTCCGGTGGGCCTCGACATCCTGCGCACCGCCGCCGATGTTCCGCAGGGCGGGCGCCACCTCAAGCGCGTCGTGGCGGAGATGGGCGGCAAGAACTGCGTCATCGTCGACGCTGACGCCGACCTCGACGATGCCGTCCCGTCGATCGTCACGAGCGCGTTCTTGTACTCCGGCCAGAAGTGCAGCGCCGCCGCCCGCGTGCTGGTCCACGAGGCGATCGCCGACACGCTGCTGGAACGCCTGGCGGGCGCGGTGGACGTGCTGCAAGTCGGCCAGGCCGACGCGTTCGGGACCGATGTCCCGCCGGTCATCGAGCAGGCGGCCCGGGAACGCATCGAGCGCTACGCGAACATCGCCCGCGAATCGGGCCGGCTGGCAGCCGACCGCGACGACCTTCCCGCGGAGGGCTGGTTCGTCGCGCCCCGGATCGCAGCCGACCTGCCGCCCGACTCGCCGGTCCTGCGCGAGGAGATATTCGGGCCACTGCTCGCCTTCGACCGCGTGCGCGACGTCGACGATGCATGCGACCGCGTCGACGCCCTGCCGTTCGCGCTCACCGGCGGCCTGTTCGCGCGCAACCCGCACACCGTCGAGCACGTCGTGCGCCGCTCGCCGGTCGGCAACCTCTACGTCAACCGGCCGATCACCGGGGCGATGGTCGGCCGCCAGCCCTTCGGGGGCAACCGCCTGAGCGGGACAGGCACGAAGGCCGGCGGCCCGGACTACCTCCTGCACTTCGTCGAGCCCAAGGTCGTGACCGAGAACACCGTCCGTCACGGTTTGGTCATCTGAGCCCGCACTGGGTACGATTTGCCACGAACCGGCGCCATGGGACGGGCGCCAAGGACGACAGGGGCAGGGCAGGGTCCATGGGACGCAGGGTCATCGCAGTGATGGCGGGATGCGCGGCCGTTGCCGTGGCGCCGTCGGCGGCGCTCGCGCAGGGTGGCTTCCCCGACTACCGCCAGGCGGCAGCCGATCAGTACCCCACGCAGCCGCCGCCGGGCAACGCCGCCAGCGGCGGCGACCAGCAGGTGGCCGGATCCAGCAGCGGATCGCCGCGCCCGGCGGGCGCCGGCGACCACAGCAGCGGCAAGACCAACGCAAGCGGAACCGCGCCCGACACGGCCTCCGGCACGGCGCCCGTCGCGGTGCCGACCCACGCCGTCGCTCCCGCGAAGGGCTCGCTGCCGTTCACGGGCAGCGACCTCTCCGGCCTCGTCGTGCTTGCGCTGGCGCTGATCGCCGCCGGGTTCCTGCTCGCGGCCGTCGAGCGCGCTACGCGACGGCGCCGCGCAGCTGCCTGAGGAAGAGCTCGTGCAGGCGGGTGTCGCCCGTCAGCTCGGGATGGAAGGACACCACGAGCATCGGGCCCTGCCGCGCGGCGACCGGATGGCCGTCGACCTCCGCGAGGATCTCGACAGCCGGGCCGTGCTCTGCGATCCACGGGGCGCGGATGAAGACCGCGCGCAGCGGCGGGCCGTCGATGCCCGGCAGCTCGAGCTCGGCCTCGAAGGAGTGCAGCTGGCGCCCGAAGGCATTGCGCTGCGCGCGGGCGTCCATCAGCCCGAGATGCTCGCGGTCGAGCATGATCAGCCCCGCGCAGGTGCCGAGCACCGGCGTCCCGCGCCCGACGAGCTCGCGGAGCGGCTCGGCCAGTCCCTCGCGCTCGATCCCGAGCGTCATCGTCGTCGACTCGCCGCCGGGCATCACGAGCCCGTCGAGGCCGTCCAAGTCGGCTGGCACGCGGACCTCGCGGACCTCTGCACCCAGGCTGCGCAGCACCTTGGAGTGCGCGTCGAACCCTCCCTGGAGGGCGAGGACGCCAACGAGCGGCGCCACGGCTACCAGCCGCGGGAGGCCAGCAGCTGCGACTCGTCGAGCTTGCGCGACTCGAGCGACACCATTGCGGAGCCGAGGCCCTCGGAGGCCTTCGCGACGCGGTCGGGGTCGGCGAAGTGCGTCGTGGCCTCGACGATGGCGCGAGCGCGGGCGGCCGGATCCTCGCTCTTGAAGATCCCGGAGCCGACGAAGACCGACTCCGCGCCGAGCTGCATGACCAGGGACGCGTCGGCCGGGGTCGCGATCCCGCCCGCGCAGAACAGCGGGACCGGCAGCTTGCCCTCCTGGGCGACCTCGCGAACGACGTCGTAGGGCGACTGCAGCTCCTTGGCGGCGACGAAGAGCTCTGCCTCGTCGAGCGTCCCGAGGCGCTTTATCGTTCCGCGGATCGAGCGCAGGTGGCGCACCGCCTCGACGATGTCGCCGGTTCCGGCCTCGCCCTTGGAGCGGATCATCGCGGCGCCCTCGCCGATGCGCCGCAGCGCCTCGCCGAGATTCGTCGCGCCGCAGACGAACGGGATGCGGAACGCCCACTTGTCGATGTGGTGGGCCTCGTCGGCGGGGGTCAGGACCTCGGACTCGTCGATGTAGTCGACCTCGAGGGACTCGAGCACCTGTGCCTCGGCGAAGTGGCCGATGCGGGCCTTCGCCATGACCGGGATCGTCACGGCCG
>JAWVFZ010000477.1:0-13948 GCA_033855555.1 Solirubrobacteraceae bacterium | reverse complement strand
ACCAGATCAACAACGTCCTCTGCTTCCCCGGGATCTTCCGCGGCGCGCTCGACGTCCGCGCCGGCCAGATCACCGAGGAGATGAAGATGGCCGCGGCCCGCGCGATCGCGCGCATCATCCAGGACGGCGAGCTGCGCGAGGACTACATCATCCCGTCGGTCTTCAACCGCGACGTCGCGCCGGCCGTGGCGGAGGCCGTCGCCGAGGAGGCCCGCAGCAGCGGCATGGCCGCGAGCGACCAGAACACGATCGGGTTCGCCGCGATCGACGAGCAGCGCGTCCGTCCTTCGAGCACCTGATCGCCGTATGCGCGTCACGGCCACCGGCGCGACAGGGCTCATCGGCACACGGCTCGTCCAGGCGCTGAAGGCGCGTGGCGACGAGGTCACCGTGCTCTCGCGCAACCCCGGCAAGGCCCGCGACGCCCTCGGCGTCGAGGCCGTGGCGTGGGACCCGGAGCGCGGTCCGGCTCCGACGGAGGCCCTCGCCGGACGCGACGCCGTCGTGCACCTGGCAGGCGAGAACGTCGCCCAGCGCTGGACGAACTCCTCGCGCGAGCGCATCCGCAACTCGCGCGAGCGCGGGACGCGCAACCTCGTCGCCGGGCTGAGCGACGCCGACCCGCGCCCCGGCACGCTGGTCAGCAGCTCGGCGGTCGGCTACTACGGCAGCCGCGGTGACGAGCTCGTCGACGAGGACACGCCGGCCGGCGAGGGCTTTCTCGCAGACGTCTGCCAGGCCTGGGAGCGCGAGGCGCAGGCCGCGAGCGACCTCGGCGTACGCGTGGTGAGCGTCCGCACTGGCGTCGTGCTCGACAAGGACGGCGGCGCGCTGGCGAAGATGCTGCCGCCGTTCAGGCTGGGCATCGGCGGGCCGGTCGCGGGTGGCCGCCAGTACCTGCCCTGGATCCACGCCGACGACCTGGTCGGCATCTACCTGGCGGCGATCGACGGCGACGGCTGGAGCGGCGCCGTCAACGCGACGGCGCCGGAGCCCGTGACCAACGCCGCCTTCTCCAAGGCGCTCGGGCGTGCCCTGAAGCGGCCCGCGATCGCTCCGGTGCCGGCGCTGGCGATCCGCGCCCTCTACGGCGACATGGCCGAGATCGTCACCGAGGGCCAGCGCGCCGTCCCGCGCCGGGCGCTGGAGCTCGGCTACGCGTTCCGCCACCCGGACCTCGACGAGGCCCTGGTGAATGCCCTCTAGCGGGTGACGAGGGCCGCCATGTGGCTGCCCGAGGCGGGCCCCGCGTGGGCTTACGCCGTCGTGACTTTGTCGGGGTCCTCGCCGCGCCGCTTCGCCGCCCACTTGGAGGTCGGCTTGGCGGGGACGAGGAGCCAGACGATCACGCCGATGAAGCTCAGGAGCAGGCCGGTGCCCAGCCCCCATTTCTCGCCGTAGCCCTTGCGGTTGGAGATCGCGCTGGAGGCGATCGCCGACAGGAGCCACACGTAGAGGAGCCAGAGGGCGTTGGCGCCGATGGCAGCGACGATCACGGTCATGCTCCGAGGTAGGCGGCTTGGACGCGCTCGTCGTTGCGCAGCGCGTCGGAGTCATCGGAAAGCGCCACGGAACCGGTCTCGAGCACGTAGCCGCGCGTGGAGACGTCCAGGGCGTAGTTGGCGTTCTGCTCGACCAGCAGGATCGTCGTGCCCTGGGCGTTGATCTCGCGGATGATCTCGTAGATCTTGTCGACGATCACCGGCGCCAGGCCGAGCGAGGGCTCGTCGAGGAGCAGGAGCCTCGGATGCGCCATCAGCGCCCGGCCCATGGCGAGCATCTGCTGCTCGCCGCCGGACATCGTCCCGCCCTTCTGCTTCTCGCGCTCCTTGAGGCGGGGGAAGAGCGAATAGACGCGGTCGACGTCCTCGCGGACGGCGTTCGTGTCCTTCCGGGTGAAGGCCCCCATCTCGAGGTTCTCCAGCACGGTCATGCGAGGGAAGATGCGCCGCCCCTCGGGCGAGTGCGCGATGCCGATCTGCGCGACCTCGTGGCCCGCCAGGCCCTGGATCTCGCGGCCCTCGAACACGATTCGCCCGCTGCGCGGCGGCACGATGCCGGAGATCGAACGAAGCGTGGTCGTCTTGCCGGCGCCGTTGGACCCGATCAGCGTCACGATCTCGCCCTCCTGGACCTCGATCGTGATCCCCTTGAGCGCCTCGATCGCGCCGTAGAAGGTGTGGATGTCGTCGACGAGCAGGACCGGCGCGTCCTTGGTGGCGAGGTCGGGGGCCTCCGGCGCACCGGCGAGGACGTCGTCCTGCTCGGGCGTGTGCTCGCTCATGCCTGGCTCCCGAGGTAGGCCTCGATGACGCGCGGGTGCGCGCGCACCTCCTGCGGCGCGCCCTCGGCGATCTTCTCGCCGTGGTCGAGCACCGTGATGTGGTCGCTGACGTTCATGACGACCTTCATGTCGTGCTCGATCAGCAGGATCGAGAGCCCGCGCTCGGTGCGCAGCTTCTCCATGAGCTGGCGCAGCTCCTCAGACTCCTGCGGGTTCATGCCCGCCGTAGGCTCGTCGAGCAGCAGCAGCTTCGGGTCCGAGCCCAGCGCCCGGGCGATCTCGAGCCGGCGCTGGTCGCCATAGGGCAGGTTCATCGCCAGCTCACCGGCGCGCTTGAGTCCGACGAAATCCAGAAGCTCGCGCCCCTTCTCCACAGACGCCTTCTCCTCGCGGCGCACGAACGGCGTACGCAGCACCATGCCCGTCACGCGCGACTTCATCCGCGAGTGCATGCCGACCTGGACGTTCTCAAGCGCCGTCATGGTGCGAAACAGCTTGATGTTCTGGAAGGTACGAGCGATTCCGGCCGTGGTGACGATGTCGGCACGCTTGCCGGTGATGTCACGGCCGTTGAAGACGACTTTTCCGGTCGTCGGCTTGTAGAGCCCCGTGAGGCAGTTGAAGAACGTCGTCTTGCCGGCGCCGTTGGGGCCGATCAGCGAGACGATCGCCTTCTCCGGAACGGCGAAGTCGACGTCGTTGACGGCGACCAGCCCGCCGAAGACCTTCGAGACGTTCGCCGCTTGGAGGACGTTCTCGCTCATTGGTGGCGCACCTCGTAGAGCTGGGGCTCGTCGGCGCCGCCGAGCGCGTCGATCTCGGCCTCGCCCTCGGCCTCGTGGAACTCGAGCTTGCGTCTGGTCGAGGGTATGAAGCCCTCGGGCCGCAACACCATCATCACCAGCAGCAGGAAGCCGAAGATGCCGAAGTTGATCGACGTCAGGTCGAAGTTGAGCCCGATCTTGTCCGGATAGGTGTTCAGCTGGGGCAGCAGGTTGCGGTTGACCATCGACAGGAAGATCGCGCCGAGGATCACGCCGCTGATGTTGCCCATCCCGCCGATGATCACCATGCAGAGGATGAACACGGAGAACCCGAACTCGAACTGATCGACGTTCACCGTGTTGTTGTAGGTCCCGAGGAAGACGCCGGCGAAGCCGCCGAACGCGGCGCCGATCGCGTAGGCCAGGAGCTTGGTCCTGACCAGGTTGACGCCCATGGCGGCGGCCGCCACCTCGTCCTCGCGCACGGCGATCCAGGCGCGGCCCAGGCGCGAGTCGCGCAGCCGGCGGTTGATGAAGATCGTGAAGAACACCATCCCGAGCGCGACCCAGTAGGCCGGTTTCAGGTCGAGCGGATATCGGAACGTGTCCGTCGTCCACGGGAGGTTGATCTTGTCGATCGGCGTGATCCCCTGGCGGCCGTTGGAGAAGTCGGTGCTGCCGATCCCGAAGAACCCGCTCTGCGAGTTCTCGAACACGCGCGGGACGATCTCGCCGAACGCCAGCGTCACGATCGCCAGATAGTCGCCGCGCAGACGCAGCGTCGGGGCGCCGAGGATCACGCCCCACAGCGCGGTGAACGCCGCGGCTATGAAGATCACGAGGAAAAAGTTGAGGTGGATTCCCGGAATCGGCTGGTGGCTGATCGCGCTCGTGGACTTCACGAGGAAGTGAATCCCCTTGCCGTCGTTCACGTTCGGGAAGTGCTGCGAGCCGAGCCATCCGATGACGAACGCGCCGATCGCGTAGAAGGCGACGTAGCCGAGGTCGAGCAGCCCCGCCATGCCCACCACGATGTTCAGCCCCAGGGCCATGATGATGTAGCCGAGCGTCTGGATCGATGCGTCGAGCAGGTCGTCGTGGCCGCCGATGATCGGCAGGTCGATCGCGTCGGTGATGTACGGGTAGACGACCGCGAACGCGATCAGCAGCACTGCCCACACCCAGTTGGGCAGGGCCCCGCGCACGTCGCGCGCGTTCGAGCGGAAGGTGGCCAGCGCTGCGCTCATCCCTCTCGGGTCTCCTCGCCGAACAGGCCCTGCGGGCGGAAGACCATGACCATGATCAGGATCCCGAAGACGATCGCGTTGGTCCACACCGGCTGGGCGTAGTCGTCGGAGATCGCCTGGACGACGCCGATGATCAGGCCGCCGGCGACCGCCCCCTTGAGGTTGCCGATGCCGCCCATGACCGCCGCGGTGAAGGCGATCAGGCCGGCGGTGAAGCCCTGGTTGAACTGGATCGTGCCGTTGTACAGCGCGTAGATGAGGCCGGCGGCGCCGGCCAGCATGCCGCCGAGCAGGAACGTCAGCGAGATCGTCCTGTCGACGTCGATGCCCATCAGACGGGCGGCGTCCATGTCCTGCGCGGTCGCGCGCATCGCCTTGCCGTACTTCGTGCGGCCGACGAAGTACAGGAGCCCCACGAGCAGCGGGACGGTCACGACGACCGCGAACACGTCGGAGTGCTCGATGCCGACATTGAAGATCTTGAAGTAGTCCGTCTGCGAGCGGATGAGGTCCGGCGCGCTGTCGGGCGTCGGACGCCAGAGCAGGCCGACGTTCTGGAGGATGAAGCTCATGCCGATCGCAGTGATCAGCGGCGCGAGCTTCGGCGCGTTGCGCAGCGGCCGGTAGGCCACCCGCTCGATCATCACGTTGAGTGAGCCGCAGGCGAGCATCGCGATCGGGATCGCGACGACGATGCAGAGGATCCCCGTGGCGGCCGCGGTCGTGTCCTTCAGCCCGAACGTCTGCCACAGCGAGACGCTGACGAACGAGCCGATCATGAAGACCTCGCCGTGGGCGAAGTTGATCAGCTCGATGATGCCGTAGACCAGCGTGTACCCGAGCGCGATCAGGGCCCAGATCGTGCCGTTCGAGAGCCCGGTCTTGAGGTCGTTGAACGTCCGCTCGAAGTCGTGCTGCAGGAAGAACAGCAGCGCAACGCCGAGCAGGACGGGCAGGATGTTGTCCCAGACGTAGCGCCCGGGCGAGCGTCGCGGCGTCGGCCGGCCTGCCTCGAGCTGGTCCTCTGGGATGGATGCGGCTTCCATGATTATTGGAACCGGAGCGGCGGGCCGAACTCTACGCCCGGCCCGCCTTCTCCGAAACCTTCAGGTCAGGTCAGCTCGACTACTTGAGCTGGGCCTTGATGACCTTGTCGAACACCAGCTTGCCGTTCTTGATCCGGTTTCCACCGTAATCCGACAGCGTGGTGTCGCCGTTCGCATCGATCGAGTACTTGCCGAGGACCGAGTCGCGGTCCTTGATCTTGAAGAACTGATCGATCACGGCCGCCCGGTCGTTGCCCTTGTCACCAGCGTTCTGGATCGCGAGCAGGGCGACCTGCATTGCCTCGTATCCGTAGATCGCGTACGGCTCCGGGTCCACCCCGAACTTCGTCTTGTACGTCTTGAAGAAGTCCTGGGCCGCCGGCGGGTAGAGCTTCGGGTCCAGGGTCGGGTTGGTGATGAACGTGTTCTTCTCGGTCGCGCCGATCTTCGTGGAGAAGGCCGACTCGGCGACGCCGTCGGGGCCGAACAGCTTGATGCCCGGGTTGGCGGCGGCGACGTCCTTCCAGACCTGAACGGCCTTGTTGTCCGTGATGCCACCGAAGAACATGCAGTCGGCGGTCTTGGACTTGATCTTCGACGCCAGCGAGCGGAAGTTGGCCGCCTTGGTGTCGATGCCGTCGTTGCCGAGCACCTGGATGCCGGCGGTCTGGGCGTCGGCCTGGACTGCGTCGGCGATGCCCTTTCCGTAGACCTCCTTGTCATTCAGGATGTAGAGCTTCTTGCAGCCCTGATCCTTCTGGTAGGAGACCTGCGCGGCGGCCTGGATGTGATCTGCCGGGACGACGCGCCCGTAGTTGCGCTTGCCCGACGGGTAGTACTTGTCCGGCTCGCCCTTGTCGGCACCCTGCGAGCGCGTGAGGCCCACGTAGGTGTTCGACGGGGAGACCTGGAGGATGCCGCCCTCGTTGAGGATCGGGATCGAGATCGCCGAGGCGCCCGAGTTGAACTCGCCGAGGTAGGCGATCGTGGACTTGTCCTGCGCGGCCTTGCGAGCATCCGACGAGACGGCGCCCGGCTCCCACTTGCCTGCAGCAGCGGTCGAGTCGTCGAGGCTCACGTACTTGATCGTGAACTTGCCGACCTTGCCGCCATGCTCCTGGAGGGCGAGCTTCTCGCCGTTGACCACGGCCTCGGACTGGGGCCGGGAGTCACCCTGCAGCGGAAGGCTTGAGTAGATCGTCAGAGACGTGGATCCGGCACTGGCCGAACCACTGGAACTGCTCTTGTCCTTACTGCTGCCGCATGCAGCGACACCGAAGGCAAGAGCAACCGTCAGGCAGCTGGAAGCCGCCACGGAACGTACTTGCAAGAGATTCCCTCCTCAGGGAACGGTCACCAAAGTGGCCCGAGCCTATACCCGCTGGCAGACAAGGTGCAATGCCCGCACCATTAAGGCAGGGTTATCGCTCGCGGTTGCCCGGCAGGAACGGCGTGAGGATCCGCGCTGTCGCGCCCAGGACCAGGATCAGGGTCGTGATCATGAATGCGTCGAAGCTCTTGGCGCCGAGCGACCACAGAACGATCCAGACGACGAAGCCGAAGGTGGCGGTGAGGACGAAGCCCATGGCGGCGCGAACTTTATCGCAGGGCGTCGGCGAGACCCTGCACCAGCGCGCGCACGTCCTCGCCCTCGGCGGCGGCCCGCACCAGGCGCGAGCCGACGATCACGCCGTCGGCACCGGCCGCCGCCGCCTCGGCGGCGTGGCCTGGCGTAGCGATGCCGAAGCCGAGCGCGACCGGGACGTCGGTATGCGCGCGGGCGCGCTCGACCGTCTTCGCGAACGTGTCGCTGAGGGCCTCGCGCTCGCCCGTCGTACCGGTCACCGACACGGTGTAGAGGAAGCCGCGCGCCCGCTCGCCGATCGCGCGCAGGCGCTCGTCGGGCGTGGTCGGGGCGACGAGCGGGACGAGCGCCACGCCCGCGGCGTCACAGGCGGCAAGCAACGGCGGCGCCTCCTCGAGCGGCAGGTCCGGCACGATCAGCCCCGATGCGCCGGCCGCCGCTATCCGGGCGGCGAAGTCCTCGCGCGCGAAGACGAGGTTCGCGTAACACATGATGACGACCGGCAGGCGCGGCGCGAGCGCCTCGCAGACGCCCAGGACTGCGTCGGTCGTCGCGCCCGCCTTCAGCGCGGCCGTGCCGGCCGCGTGGATGACCGGGCCGTCGGCGAGCGGATCGGAGAACGGCACGCCGAGCTCAACGAGGTCGGCGCCGCCGTCGGCATAGGCGAGCCCGATCGCCTTGGAGGCCTCGATGTCCGGGAACCCGCCCATGAGGTAGGGCATCAGCGCCGCGCGCTTGCCCGAGCCTGCGAACGCCGCGGCGACGCGGTCGGCGCCGGTCAGGCGGCGCCCGGCGATATGTCCAGTCGGGCTCGTCACGTGGTTGTGAGCGGACCCCGGTGGGGCCTCACTGTGCCAGCACTTCCGCAAGGTCCTTGTCGCCCCGGCCCGAGAGGCAGAGCAGATCGCAGTCCGATGCGGTCGGCTCGTTCAACGCGTGGTGGAACGCGTGTGCGGTCTCCAGCGCCGGGATGATGCCCTCCAGGCGCGTGACCTGGCGGAAGGCATCAAGCGCGTCGGCATCGCAGACGGCGACGTAGGAGGCCCGGCCGGAGTCGCGCAGCCACGCGTGCTCGGGGCCGGAGCCGGGGTAGTCGAGGCCGGCCGAGATGGAGTGCGCCTCGCTGATCTGCCCCTCGGCGTCCTGCAGCAGGGCGCTGAGCGCGCCGTGAAGGACCCCGGGCCGCCCGCCGACGGTGAGCGGCGCGCCGTGGCGGCCGGTCTCGATCCCCTCCCCGGCGGCCTCGACGCCGACGAGCTCCACTCCGGGGTCGTCGACGAACCCGGCGAACATCCCGATCGCGTTCGAACCGCCGCCGACGCATGCGATCACGCGCGCGGGCAGGCGGTCGGCCTGCTCCAGCATCTGCGCGCGCGACTCGTCGCCGATGCGGCGCTGCAGCTCGCGCACGATCGCCGGGTACGGGGCCGGGCCGACGGCCGAGCCGATGATGTAGTGGGTCGTGCCGACGTTGGTCACCCAGTCGCGGATCGCCTCCGACACGGCCTCCTTGAGCGTCCGCGCGCCCGCCTCCACGGGCACGACCGTCGCGCCGAGCAGCTCCATCCGCTGCACGTTCGGCGCCTGGCGGCGCACGTCCTCGGCGCCCATGTACACGATGCACTCAAGCCCCATGAGCGCGCACGCCGTGGCGCTTGCCACCCCGTGCTGGCCGGCGCCCGTCTCGGCGATGATCCGCCGCTTGCCCCTGCGCCGGGCAAGCAGCGCCTGGCCGAGCGCGTTGTTGATCTTGTGCGAGCCGGTGTGGTTGAGGTCCTCGCGCTTGAGCCACAGCTCGCGGCCCGCGGCCTCGCTGAGCCGCCGCGCGAGGTACAGCGGCGAGGGGCGCCCGACGAAGTCGCGCAGCAATCCCTCCAGCTCCCCGACGAACCCGCTGTCGGCGCGCGCCTCGCACCACGCGGTCTCGAGCTCCGCCAGTGCGGGCATCAGCGTCTCGGGCACGTACTGGCCGCCGTAGGGGCCGTAGCGGTGCGGAACGGACTCCGATTCCCACCCACCCCTGACGCTCATCACGAGGCCTCCGGCACCGCTTGAACGGCCCCGTGGACCGCTTCGGCGAAGGCGCGCAGCTTCTCGGGGTCTTTGACCCCCGGCGACGCCTCGGTGCCGCTCGCAACGTCGACGGCGTAGGGATTGGTGGCGGCGATCGCGGCCGCCACGTTCTCCGGCGTCAATCCTCCGGAAAGGATCAGCGGGACGCTGGTGCGCCGCAGGCGGGTCAGGTCCCAGTCGAACGTCTCCCCCGTCCCGCCCCAGTGGCCCTCGCGACGGGTGTCCAGCAGGTGGAAGTCGGTGTGGAACGCCTCCATCGCCTGCACGTCGGAGCCGCCGCCGACGCGGGCGGCCTTGATGACGCGCGCCCCCGTGCGCCGCGCGACCTCCGCGCAGAACGATGGCCCCTCGTCGCCGTGCAGCTGAACGAGCGTGAGGCCGATGCCCTCGGCCAGCCCGCAGACCTCGTCGAGCGGCTGGTTGACGAACACGCCCGCGATCTCGACCTGCCGGCGCAGCGTCGAGGCGATCCGCGCGGCCTCCTCGGGCTCGCAGCGGCGCTCGGATCCCGGCCACAGGATGGTTCCGAGCGCCCACGCGCCCGCCTCGCTGGCGAGGTGGGCGTCTTCGAGGCTGGTGATGCCGCAGAACTTGAGGCGGGGCACAGCCCAACTATGGCAGTTGTGATCCGCCCTGCCCGTTGGCGGAGATCGACGCGGGCCGGTCGCCCAGCGTGACCGTCACCGTCTTCGACTTGCCACTGCGGATGAGGTCGACCTTCACCTTGTCGCCCACCTTGTGGTGGCCGATGATCGCCTGCAGCCCGCTCGCGCCGGCGATGTCCTTGCCGTCGACCTTGGTGAGGATGTCCCCGCCGAGCACCAGGTCGTTGCCACCGACCTGCGCCGAGACGTCGCCGCCCTTGATGCCGGCCTTGGCGGCCGGACCCGCCGGCTCGACAGTCTGCACCAGCGCGCCGTGGGCGACGGGCAGGTTGAGCCCCTTCATGGAGGCGTTGATCGGCGCCGTCGTCACGCCCAGGTAGGCGTACTTCACGCTGCCGCTGGACTTCAACTGCGAGATCTTCTGCTTGGCGGTGTCGATCGGGATCGCGAAGCCGATGCCGACGTTGCCGCCACCGCTCGCGCCGGTCTCGATCTGTGAGTTGATGCCGATCACGCGGCCCGTCGCGTCGATCAGCGGCCCGCCGGAGTTGCCCGGGTTGATCGCCGCGTCTGTCTGGATGACGTTGGAGATCGTGAAGCCGTTGGGGGCCTTGATCTCGCGTTGCAGCGCGGACACCACGCCGGTGGTCAAGGTGCGGTCGAGGCCGAACGGGTTGCCGATCGCGACCGTCGGGTCCCCGACCTGGATGTTCCGCGACGATCCCAGCGCGAGCGGGTGCAGGTCGACCTTGCTGGCATCGACCGTGAGCACGGCGAGGTCGCTCGACTTGTCGACACCGAGGATCCGCGCGGGCATCGCGGCGTTGTCGCCGAACTGCACTGACACCTTCGTCGCGCCTTCGACGACGTGCGCGTTCGTGGCGATCGTGCCGTCCTTGCCGAGCACGAAGCCCGAGCCGGTGGACGTGCCCTGCTGCACCTGCGGCGCGCCGAAGTCGAACGGGCTCGCGGTGCGCTGGACGATCTGGGCCGTGATGAACGCCACGCCGGGGGCGTCGCGCTTGTAGATGTCGCTGGCGGTCAGCGCTCCGCCGCTCTTCTGGCTGGCGTCGGCCGTCGCCAGCGGCGTCTGCTGGACGACCGTGGTGGTCTTCGAGCTGTGTCCCAGATCGAGCGTGCCGACCAGCACGGCGACGACACCGCCCCCCAGGACGGCGCTGACAATGGCGACGGGGAAGATCGAACGGGTGGTCTGCATCGCAGCGCTGAGAATCGGTGCGCCGCCTGAGCGCCGCCATAACGATCGTTAAAGGTTTCTAAACGTCGTGCTCGCCGGTGAGTGCCCGCGTGGCCGCCTCGATGTCGGGCGCCCGCATCAGGGCCTCACCCACGAGCACGGCGTCGACGCCGACGCGCTCGAGCTCGTCGAGCTGGTCGCGCGTGTGGATCCCGGACTCCGAGACCACCGTCTTGCCCGCCGGTACGTCGCTGAGGAGCTCGAACGTTCGCTCGAGGCTGACGCTGAAGTCGGTGAGATCGCGGTTGTTGATGCCGATGACGTCTGCGCCGACGATGTCGAGCGCGCACTCGAGCTCGTCCTCGTCGTGCACCTCGACGAGGACGTCCAGATCCAGCCCCAGCGCCTCGCGGTGCAGCACGGCGAGGTCGTCGGCGTGGACAGCCGCCACGATCAGGAGCACGGCGTCGGCGCCGGCCGCCGCGGACTCGTAGACCTGGTAGGGGTCGACGATGAAGTCCTTGCGCAGGATCGGCAGCACGCTCGCCGCGCGCGCCTCACGCAGGTCGTCCAGCGTGCCCCCGAAGTGCGGGCCCTCGGTCAGGACGCTGAGCGCCGTCGCGCCGCCGCGCTCGTAGGCCTCGACGATGTCGGTCACCGAGAATCCGGACCGGATCTCGCCGGCCGACGGTGAGCGGCGTTTGTGCTCGGCGATCAGCGAGATGCCCGGGCGCAGGAGCGCCTCGGTGAACGGGCGGCCTTCCAGGCGCCCGGCGACGGCCGATTCGAGCTCGCTCAGCGGGACGCTGCTGCGACGGCGTTCGACGTCTTCCAGCGTCGCCGAGACGATGCGGTCCAGGACGTTCACGCGGGCGCGAGCTCCCGGCTCAGGTCGACGAACGCGTCCAGCGTGCTTGCGGCGGACCCGTCGGAGCACGCCTCGCGAGCGGCCTCGACCCCGGCCGCGAGCGTGTCGGCGCGACCCGCTGCGTAGATCGCCGCTCCCGCGTTGAAGAAGGCGAGGTCGGCGTGCGCGCCACGCTCGCCGGCCAGGATCGAACGCGTCACGCGGGCGTTGTCATCGGGGGTGCCTCCGGCGACGGCGTCCTCCGGCGCCTCGTCGAGTCCGACGTCGCCGGCGGAGACCGTGTAGCGCTCGATGGCGTCGCCGTTGACCTCCACGACGTGCGTGGCGGCAGCGGTACTCATCTCGTCAAGGCCATCCTCGCTTGACACTACCAACGCGCGGTCGGTCCCCAAGCGCGCAAGCGCGCCCGCGATGACATCGAGGAAGCCGGCGTCCGAAACGCCGATCACCTGCCGGCGCGCTCCGGCGGGGTTCGTGAGCGGGCCGAGGAAGTTGAAGATCGTCCGCACGGCGAGGTCGCGGCGGACCGGTATGACGTAGCGCGTCGCCTGGTGGTGGGCCGGCGCGAACATGAACCCGAAGCCCACCTGGTCGACGCACCGCCCCACCGCGGGCGGCGCGAGGTCGATGCGGGCGCCGAGCGCTTCGAGCACGTCGGCGGAGCCCGAGAGCCCGGTCGCGGAGCGGTTGCCGTGCTTGGCGACCGCGCAGCCCGCGCCGGCGGCGATCAACGCGGCGGTCGTGGAGACGTTGAACGTCGTCCGCCCGCCGCCCGTGCCGGCGGTGTCGAGCAGGTCGTCGCGCTCGCAGTCGACCGGTGTGGCGAGCGAGCGCATCGTCGACGCCAGCCCGGCGAGCTCGTCGACCGTCTCGCCCTTGGTGCGAAGGGCGATCAGGAACGCCGCGATCTGCACCTCGCCGGCGTTCCCCTCCATGATCACGCGCAGCACGTCGGCGGCCTGCTCCATCGAGAGGTCGCTGCCCGACGCAAGCGCGTCGATCGCCTTCGTAAGGGTCGGTTCAGGCAAGGAAGTTGGCCAGCAGCTGCTTGCCACCGTCGGTGAGCACCGACTCGGGGTGGAACTGCACGCCTTCGGCCGGGAGCTCGCGGTGGCGGATCGCCATGAGGACGCCGCCTCCGTGTGCACTGGCCTCGAAGCATTCAGGCAGCGTGTCCTCGCGGACGACAAGCGAGTGGTAGCGACCCACGACGAACGGGGATTCGATGCCGGTGAAGATCGTCCTGCCGTCGTGCTCGGCGGTTGTCGTCTTGCCGTGGACCGGCTCGTGGCGCACGACGTCGCCACCGAACGCCTGCGCGAGCGCTTGGTGCCCGAGACAGACGCCGAGCGTCGGGATGCCGGCCTCCGGGAAGCGGCGCACGACCTCCAGCGAGATCCCGGCGTCGTCCGGCGTGCACGGGCCCGGCGAGACGACCACGCGGTCGAACCCGCGCCCGAGCAGGTCGTCGACGGTTGCGCGGTCGTTGCGCACGACCTCCAGCTCGCAGCCCATCTCGCCCAGGTACTGGACGAGGTTGTACGTGAACGAGTCGTAGTTGTCGACCATCAGGACCTTCATGTGCGTCAGGCCCAGTCGGGCTGGGTCGCCGCGAGCTCGATCGCGTTCTTGACGCCGCGCGCCTTGTGGACCGACTCCTCGTACTCGTAGGCCGGCTTGGCGTCGGCGACGGTCCCGCCGCCCGCCTGGATGTGGGCGACGCCGTCGGCGATCACGACGGTGCGGATGTGGATGCAGGTGTCGAGGTCGCCCGTGTAGCTGAGATAGCCGATCGCGCCCCCGTAGCCGCCGCGCTTGACCGGTTCGAGCTCGTCGATGATCTGCATCGCGCGCACCTTCGGGGCCCCGCTCAGCGTGCCGGCCGGAAGCACCGAGCGCAGCGCGTCCATCGCGCCGATCTCCGCGCGCAGCGTGCCGGAGACGTTGGAGACGATGTGCATCACGTGCGAGTAGGTCTCGACCGTCATGAAGCTGTCGACGCGCACGCTCCCGTACTCGCAGACGCGGCCCAGGTCGTTGCGCCCGAGGTCGACGAGCATCACGTGCTCGGCGCGCTCCTTCTCGTCGGCCAGCAGATCCTGGGCGATCCGCGCATCCTCCTCGGGCGTCGTCGCGCGCGGGCGCGTCCCCGCGATCGGGCGCGTCGAGGCACGGCGGCCGCTCACGGTCAGCAGCGGCTCTGGGCTCGCGCCGGCAACCTGGAAGTCGCGGAAGTCCAGGAAGTACATGTACGGGCTCGGGTTCACGTGGCGCAGGC
>JAWVFZ010000476.1:0-4216 GCA_033855555.1 Solirubrobacteraceae bacterium | reverse complement strand
GAGGAGCTCGCCGCCCTACGCGATCGCGGCGTGCTTACCGATGGCGAGTTCCAGGCGCAGAAGGCGAGGCTTCTGGCGCGGAGCTGACACGCTCGTAGTTGAGTCGCAAGAGCTCGATCACGTCGCGCACGTCGGCTTCGCTGTCGATCCTGCGAGCGGCCGGCCCGGCTCGATCCGGGAAGACGGGGTGATGCGTGATCCGGCCCTGCTCCATCAGCTCGGCCCACACGTCCTTGGGGAAGCCGAAATGCGCGGCGTAGTCGCCGTGCAGGTGGCCGATCTCCCGGCGCCCCACCTTGAAGGCGAACTCCCCGCGCCTGCCGATGCCGGCTTCGACACCCGGCCAGGAGGTGACCTCCTCGGTGATCTGCTCACTCGCTGTCTGAAGCTTGCTCATGGTCGGCATCGTGTCGCTTCCGTGGGCCCGGTTTCCAGGGGCAAATGGTCCTAGGTCCCTGCGCCCCGTCAGGCGCGGCCGCGCGTCATGTCGATCAGGCGACCGAGGATGCGCTCGCCTTCGGCTCGCAGCCCGTTGTGCTCGAACTCGCTGGTGATCCAGGGCCGCAGCCCACGGATCTGCGCTGCCGTCTCTTCGGAGAACGAGCGCTCGACGTACATGTCCTCGGCGTAGATCGCGGCCGCCACCGGCACGTCGTTGCCAGCCAGGCGCTCGGGATCGTAGAGGCGGGGCCACTCGTGCTCGGCGAGGATCTCCGCCGCATCGCGCAAGGGGGCCAAGGCCGCGTAGTCCTCGAACATCCAGGGGTAGACGTGCTCGCCGGTGAACAGCTCCCCAGCATCGTCGTATTGCGCCGGCAGGAGGCGCTCGGCGGACCAGCCGGTCCTTCCGCCGTCGGCCCAGCAGGCCTCGTGGAGGATCGCGTACAGCGGGTTGCGCGCGAACGGGAGCGCGGCTTCGACGTCGTGCAGGAACGCCGGCGCGTCGGCCGGCAGCTCCAGGAGGTAATGCAGCTGCTCGGCGCCATCGCTCATGCCGAGCATGTCGCCGAGCTGGCGCAGACGGCGCGACGTCAGCCGGTCGCCGGATGGCAGCCGGACATCCTCTGCCTGCAGGCGCTCGTGGAGGTCGCGCACGCGAGCCCGGTCGGCTGGGTAGCGGGCGTAGTAGCGGCGGCTGCGCTCGAGCGTGCGGGCGTACGTCGCGCGGTAGACGTCGTCGATCCGGGCCCCGAGCGGCGGGAGGCCGCCCGTGATGAATGCCTCGCGTAGGCCCTCCGGCGCAAGCGACAGGTAGCTCGTGACGCACAGCCCGCCGAAGCTCTGGCCCAGCACGCTCCAGCGCTCGACACCGAGCTCGTGGCGGATCCACTCCGCATCGTGCACGATCGAGTCTGCGCGGAAGTGCTTGAGCCGATCGGCCTGCTCCTGGGCGGTCAGGCCCGGCAAGGTTCCGACCGGGCTCGAACGCCCGGTCCCCCGCTGATCCAGCATCAGGACGCGAAAGTCCTGAAGCGCACGATCCAGCCAGGCGGGCCCGCTGGGGTGGCGCGTGGGACGAGGCGCCTCGCTGCCAGGACCGCCCTGCAGGAACACCAGGAACGGCCGATCGCGCCCGTCGGGATCGGCGACCTCGCGCGCGAAGACGGTGATGCGCTCTGCGTCCGGGCGGCCATGGTCGAGCGGAACGGAGAACTCGTGCTCGGTGAGCACCAGGCCGGGCGTTGCGAACGAAACGGACACCGGCTTGCCGCTCAGTCGATCGTGCCGGGATCCGCAGGGACGTCGACGGCGTGCTGCTGGAGCGCGGCGAGCGGGACGAGCTCCAGTGCCCGCTGGTGGGTGGACGCCAGCACCACGTAGGCGGCGGCGCCGTCCTCGTGGGCGCGCAGCCAGTTCGCCGCGGTCACGCACCAGCGATCGCCCGGCACCAGCCCCGGGAACCGGTAGTGCGGCATCGGCGTGCTCAGGTCGTTGCCGATCGTCTGCTGATGCTCGAGGAACTCCGCTGTGACCACGGCGCAGATCGTGTGGCTGCCCAGGTCGTCGGCGCCTGTGGTGCAGCACCCGTCCCGATAGAAGCCGGTGACCGGGTCGGTGCCACACGGCTCGAGATCTCCACCGAGGACGTTGCGGTCGGTCACCGCACCAGTATCGCGTGAAAGCCCGACGGGCTTGCGCCGCGCCGGCGCCCGCGCCCGCGTAGCGTGTGCGGCGTACCGATGGCCGACAGCGCAATCCGAGCTTCGCCACCGCGGCCCCATACGGAGGTCCACCTGAGCCAGCGGTCGAACTGGTTGCGGGCCGCCGTGCTCGGCGCCAACGACGGGATCGTGTCGACCGCGAGCCTGGTGCTCGGCGTCGCCGCGGCCGGCGGATCTCGAAGTGCGGTGCTGACCGCGGGCATCGCAGGCCTGGTCGCCGGCGCGCTGTCGATGGCAGCCGGCGAATACGTGTCGGTCAGCTCCCAGCGTGACTCCGAGCGCGCCGATCTCGCGCTCGAGGAGTGGGAGCTGCACCAGAACCCGGAGGCGGAGCTTCGCGAGCTGGCCCAGATCTACGAACGCCGCGGCCTGCCGCCGAAGCTCGCGCGGGAGGTCGCCGTCAGCCTGACCGAAAGCGACGCCCTCACCTCGCACATGCGCGACGAACTGGGCCTCGAGGACGAGCGCCGCGCGCGGCCGCTCCAGGCCGCCGGAGCATCCGCGGCGTCGTTCTCCATAGGTGCGGCGGTGCCGGTGATCGCGATCGCTCTGGTCCCGTCGGCGTGGCGGATCGCGACCGTGGCCGTGGTGACCGTCGCGGCGCTCGCGGCGCTGGGCTACCTCGGCGCACGGCTCGGCGGAGCGCCCGAAGGCCGCGCGACAGTGCGCGTAGTGACATGGGGCGCCCTCGCGATGGCGGCCACCTACGGCATCGGCGCCCTCGTCGGCACGACGGGCTTGTAGAGCCCAGTCGCCGGTGGGACAGTTGGCGCGACAAGGTCCACGCCAGAAAGGTGTCTCATGCCCAAGTTCCTTATCGAGGCCTCCTACACGCTGGAAGGCGTCAAGGGCGTCCAGTCCGCCGGGGGATCAAGCAGGCGCGACGCCGTGGCCAAGGTGGCCGAGAGCGTGGGCGGACGGCTCGACAGCTTCCACTTCGGCTTCGGAGACCGCGACGCGTACGTGATCGTCGACCTTCCCGACAACGAGAGCGCCGCGGCCGTTGCGCTCGCCGTCAACGCCTCCGGGGGAGCGACCGCGAGGACCATCGTGCTCCTGACGCCTGAGGAAGTCGACGCGGCCGCGAAGCGCTCGGTCGACTACCGGGCCCCGGGAAGCTGAACCAGACTGGCCGAAAGCGCAGCCAACTCGGCTTCCACGGATTCCCGCTATCGCCGGTGAACGAGCCGGTCGCACGCCCAAACGCGCGGCCAAGCCGTAGCGTGCCCAGCCGTCCAGCAGGCACATGAAAGGCAGCAACGATGGACTGGAAGCTCGAACTGGTGCAGATCCCCGTCTCGGACGTCGACCGCGCGAAGGCCTTCTATACGGAGAAGGCCGGCTTCGTCGCCGACCATGACCACACCGTGAGCGACGAGCTGCGCTTCGTCCAGCTGACTCCGCCCGGCTCGGCCTGCTCGATCGCGATCGGCACAGGGCTCAGCGACGTGACGCCGGGCGCCGTCCAGGGAATCAACCTCGTCGTCAACGATCTCGAGGCCGCACGCGCGGAGCTTGTCGAGCGCGGGGTCGACGTCACTGGGGTCCAGGATCTCCCCGGTGGCCCCTTCGTCTTCTTCAACGACCCCGACGGCAACCGCTGGACCGTGCAGCAAGGTGCTCGCCCCTAGCGGAGCTGGGAGGTGAAATTGAGCAGTTTCGGAGAAGACAGGACGCCCGCCGCCGACTAGCGTCGCCTTGCAATGTGCATCCCAGCCATCCACTCCGACCGCGCCCGGGTCCGGCTTCTCCAAGAGGGACTTCCGCCCGTCGACGCCGTCCTGCATGAGGCCACCCCGGACTTCCTCGTCATGCGGACGAGCGACGGCCAGTACAGATTCGTCGACGCGTGCGCCGACGACACATTCAGCCCGACGCCACCGCTGCTCCACGGAGCTCGTCGGTGAACGTCTGCGAGGTCATCACTTCGGAGAACATCGGGTAGTCGAACTTGATCGCGTTCTCGTGCTCCTCGGGCGACGTCGCCGCCACGCAGTCCGACAGCGTGATGACCGCGTAGCCCTTCTCGTAGCCGGTGCGCATCGTCGACTCGA
>JAWVFZ010000475.1:0-2908 GCA_033855555.1 Solirubrobacteraceae bacterium | reverse complement strand
GCGGAGACCCTGCGGTTCGCGACGCTCGTGAAGTCGCTGTACCCCAAGGTCCCGCTGTCGCTCATGTACTTCGACTACGGCCACATGCGCGGCCAGAACAAGCAGGCCGACGTCGACCTGCTGCGCGCGAAGGTCAACGCCTGGATCGACCATTACGTGCTCGGCTCGGGCGCGACCCCCAAGCAGGACGTGACCGTCCTCACCCAGACCTGCCCCAAGGACGCCAAGTCCGGCGGCCCGTACGTCGCGCGCAACTGGGACGCCCTCACCCCCGGCCGGCGCGTGCTGCGCTCCACTGCGGCGCAGACCGTCCTGTCCACCGGCGGCGACCCGAGCGTGTCGGCGACGTTTGACCCCGTCGCCGGGCCGGGCGCGTGTGCGACCACCACGACGGCGTCGGAGCCGGGCACCGCGTCCTACGCGTTCCCGAACGCCAAGGGCGCCGGCTACACCATGATCGGCTCGCCGCTCGTCCAGGCGAAGATCGCGATCACGGGCGCATTCCCGGAGCTGACCGGCCGCCTGTTCGACGTCGCCCCAGACGGCACGCAGACGCTGGTCGCGCGCAACGTCTACCGGCCGGCCGACGGTGACACGAGCCTGCTCTGGCAGCTCAACGCCAACGCGTGGCGCTTCGCCCCGGGCCACCACGCGAGGCTCGAGATCCTCGGCCGCGACGTGCCCTACATGCGCGCGTCCAACGGCCACTTCTCGATCGCGATCTCCGACGTGACGATCACGCTCCCGACGCGGGAGACGAAGGGCAACGGGCTCAGCGCCGCGAAGGCGCTACCGCTGCCCAAGGGCTACAAGCGCGCCCCCGCGATCCCCACGGCCTCGAAGAAGAAGCCCGTCAAGCATCGTCACAAGAAGCCTGCGAAGCGCAAGGGCCGCTAGCGACCCACCGCCTCCCAGGCGCCGTCGTGCAACTGCGCCTTGAGCACCTTGCCGCCCGGGTTGCGCGGCAGTGGCTCGGTGCGCACCACCACGTACTGGGGAACCTTGAAGTCCGCGAGCTGCTCGCGCGCGCGCTCGATGACGACCGCGACGTCGAACTCCGATCCGGGCGCCGGCACCAGCACCGCGCCCACCTTCTCGCCCATCATCTTGTCGGCCACGCCGACCACCGCGACCTCGCCGACGCCGGGACAGGCAGCGAGCGCATTCTCGACCTCGACGCAGTAGACGTTCTCGCCGCCGCGGTTGATCATGTCCTTCTTGCGATCGACGATCTGGACGAAGCCATCTCCGTCGATCCGCGCGATGTCGCCCGTACGCAGCCACCCGTCGGCGAAGGTCTCTGCGGTCTGCTCGGGCTTGTTCCAGTAGCCGGCGCAGACGTTCGGGCCGCGGATCAACAGCTCGCCCGCACCCTCGGCGTCGGGGTCGGCGATGTCGAGGTCGACCACCGGCGCGGCGAACCCCACCGTCTCGGGCCGCGAGTGTGCGTGCTCGTGGGGCAGGAACGTCGCGATCGACGAGCACTCGGTCAGGCCGAAGCCGTTGCCGACCCGTGCGTTCGGAAACGCCTCCATGATCCGCCGCACGAGGTCGGGTGCGATCGGCGCGCCGCCGTAGCTGGCCCAGCGCACGCTGCTGACGTCGGTGTCCGCGAACTCCGGGCGGCTGATGGCGAGCCAGTAGATCGCGGGGACCGTGGTGAGCAGGTCGATGCGCTCGGCGGCGATCGCCTCCAGGAACGCCGTCACCTCGAACGCGGGCATGATCACCGTCGTCCCGCCCAGCTCACAGGCAACCAGCAGCTGGCTGTTGCAGCCGGTCACGTGGAACAGCGGGACCGACACAAGCGTGCGCAGGGCACTGTCGCGGGGCAGGTCGACCACGCGCCGCGCGGTCTCGCAGTTCGACAGGAAGTTCGCGTGCGTGAGCATCGCGCCCTTCGGGAAGCCGGTCGTACCGCTCGTGTAGAAGATCGCCGCGAGGTCGTCCGGCCGCGCACCTTCGGCGACGAACGGCTCACCGTCAGGCAACGGCGTTCCGTCCTCGAACACATACGAGGCGCCGGAGTCGTCGAGCACGTAGCGCGCCTCGCTGGAGGCAAACCGCGTGTTGACCGGCACCACGACGGCGCCCAGGAGCTGCGCGCCCCAGAACGCGCGCACCCAGTCGGCGCCATTGCCCAGGCGGATCGCGACGCGGTCGTCGGCACCGACGCCGCGTGCCTTCAGGCCGCCGGCGACGCGCGCCGCCCCGTCCCACAGCTGCTGATAGGTCAGCCGCGGCCCGCCGAGCTCGACGATGGCCTCCGCGTCCGGTGTTCGGTCGACCGTTGCGCGCAGCATCGCGACGAGCGATGCCGGCCGGTCGGTGTAACGCGCGATCCCGTCCGCGCCGCGCTCGATCCCGCCGGTGTCGAAAGCCATCCGCCGAGCATAATGCCGCCCCATGAGCGAGATCCAGACGCTGGGAGGGCCGCTGGACACCAGCCGCCTCGGCCGTGTCCTGATGCACGAGCACATCTTCAACGTCTCGCTGGAGGTCCAGGGCAGCTGGCCCGGCTATAACGGCTGGGACCCCGAAGTCGAGGTGCCCAAGGCCCAGCAGGCGCTGCGCGAGCTCAAGGAGGCCGGCTACGACACGATCGTCGAGCTGTCCGTGCTCGGCCTCGGGCGCGACGTGCACCTGATGCAGCGCGCCGTCGAGGGCTCCGGCCTCCAGGTCACGGTCGCCACCGGCGTCTACACCTACGACGTGCTGCCGCGCATGTGGCACTTCTCCGGTCCCGGCACCATGCTCGGCGGCGACGAGCCACTCGACGCACTTTTCAAGCGCGACATCGAGGAGGGCATCCAGGGCACGGACATCAAGGCCGCGATGCTCAAGTGCGCCATCGACCACGAGGGCCCGACCGACCACGTCGTCCGCGTCATCCGCGCGTGCTGTCGCG
>JAWVFZ010000474.1:0-3374 GCA_033855555.1 Solirubrobacteraceae bacterium | reverse complement strand
CGCTTGCCTGGCAGGATCGCGGCGCCGTACGGATAGTGGCCGGTCGGCACGTAGCGCACGGAGCCGCTGGCGGGGTCGACGATCGCGGCGGAGTCGGCGAGGTTGAGCGGCACCAGCAGCATCGAGCCGTCCGGGGAGATCGCGAGGCGGTCCGGCCAGGCAACCTTCTTGGAGTTGGTCGGCGGGAAGCTCTGCGGTGTCGGCGCGCCGGACTGCGGCGGCACCTTGAGCAGCTTGACGAACGTCGCTTGCCCGTTGGCGGCGTACGAGTAGACGTGGATGACGTCGCCGTCCTTGCCGGGCGTGCCCGCAGGCGTCTCCTGGTCGGCGCGGTCGATCGAGTCGTGGACGCCCGCGACGTAGGCCAGCGAGCGCTTGGCATCCATCACGATCCCGCCCGACGCGCCCGGCAACCGCAGCGTCTGCACGACCGCGCCGGTGTGCAGCGACACGATCTGCACGTCGTTGACCCCGCGCCCGGTGCCCACGGCCCAGTAGAAGCGCCCGTCGCGCGTCAGCGCGCCACCGGTCGGGAACTGGCCGACCGGCGTCATGCGCCCGAACGGCGTGAGGTGGCGACCGTTGCCCAGCAGCGCGTCGGCGGGCCCGACCTCCGCCGCGGCGGGCGCCGTACCGGCGACACAGGCGCCGGCCACCAGCGCCGCGGTCACCGCCCTCCGCGAGGCTCGCACGGTGGTCATCCAACGAACCTTCTATCCGGCGTTGGGAAGCCGTGAACGGTCGCGGAAGCCCGGATGGCGGACCGCGGCGGCCGCCTCGGCGATGCGGTGCTCGCCACAGAAGAGGGTGCGCCCGACGCGCAGGACCGGCAGCCGGTCGGCGCCCTGGGCGAGCAGGCGCAGCGCGGTGCCCTCCATCAGGCCGTCGCGCGACGGGTCGGCGGCTGCACCGAGGACCTCCGGCAGACCGAGGCCCGCGGCGGCGGCCGCCTCGGCGAGCACCTCGGGATCGTCGAGGTCGAACCCGCCGCAGAAGGCGAGCCGGCAGGCGGCGAGGACGAAGGGCGCTGCACGGCCTTCGGCAGCAGCCAGCGTCGCGACGCGCATCGCCACGCGGGCGGTGCTGGGGAAGACATCCGGCCAGACGAGCGGCATGTGCAGCATCGCGGCACGCTCCTCGGCCGCCTGGCGCACCCGCTCGAGGTCGTCGTCGGCGGCGACAGGATCACCTACGTGGAGCGCCTCGGTCAGCGCAGGCCGCCAGGTCACGTCCGGAAACAGACGATCGACGCGCTCGGCCGCGAGGTATGTGAACGGCGACGCGATGTCGAAGAAGAACGTGGCCCTCCGGCGCGCGCGCGGGCGGTCGGGTACGGCCACCCGCGTGGTGCGCCGCTGGTTCAGCGGTATGACGTCGCCCATCGCGGCCCCCTGCCGTCCTGCATCGTGATGCTGGTCCGATTCCATCGTGTGTATCTAAGGCTTCAACGCAGCCGCGGGACGAAACATGCGGGCGATATTCGCCCATCGATTCGGTAAGAAAGCCGGTGCGACAGTCATCCATTTCGTAGAAGATCTGGCACCGCGTTTGAGCGGACGAGTACTCTGCAAAGTGGCTGAGGGGTCCCGAAGTGCCACACAAGGAAGAAGGAGCTTCCAACCGATGCCCACCGTCCCACCTCCCAAGCGTCATCCGTACAACCAGTGGGCGCCCGACACGCGCGCGCTCGATCTCGTCGGCGACAAATGGACGCTGCTGATCGTGCGCGACCTCGCTGCGGGCCCTCGCCGATTCGTCGAGCTGCAGCGCGTCCTCCCCGGGATTTCCACCGAGCAGCTCCGCTCAAGGCTCAACCGCATGGTCGCCGACGGCCTGCTCACGCGCCAGCGCTACCGCGAGGTGCCGCCGCGCGTGGACTACGAGTTGACCGAACGCGCCCGTGATCTCCTGCCGGTCGTCGGCGCGCTCGCGCGCTGGGGTTACCGCTGGACGTGGGGTCCGCCCCGCGCCGGCGAGGCCATCGACGTCGGCGCGATCTTCCGCACCGTCCCCGGCATGCACATGCCCGCGGGCGTGCGCGGGACGATCGAGCTGACGGTGCGCCGTCCCAACGGCGACCTCAAGCGCTACGTGCTCCGCGAGTCCGGCGAGACGCTCGCGATCGAGGAGCGCTCGGCGCCCGAGGCCGACGCAAAGATCACCGGCTCCGAGCGGGCGTGGGTCGACGCACTCGGTCCCGACTCGGCCCGCGGCGACCTCGAGATCCACGGCGACCAGGGCCTCGCCGGCGCGCTGCTCGACAGCCTCAGCGTCTCGGCGGCGCGCGACGCGCAGGTGGCGTAGGGAGTAGTTCAGCCGCCAGAGGGCTTCGAGTAATCCGCCGCACCGATGTGCGGGAACGGGCTCGTGTTGCCCGGCGGGAAGGCGGGCGGCGGAGCCGTCCAGCAGGAGGGGTCGTCGCTCTTGTCGGGGTACTGCGTCTGGTAGGCGCCGCCCGACTTGGTGTTCTTGCAGTCGAAGCTCGGCACGATCATCCGCTTCGCCCGCTCCGGGCCGGAGTACGCGGTCGGCGGCAGGTAGGCGTTGCCGCGGTTCGACGACGGGCGCGTCGGATAGATCGCGGCGCTCTCGCTGCCGGCGGGCCCGAACTGGCGCAGGTAATGGCCGATCTCGATGTTCGGGTCGCGGACCGGCATGGTGTCGACCAGCGCGCCCGCGCCGTTGCCGATGAAGTCGCCGACGAGGCGCTGGTTGTACTCGAGCCATTGCAGGATCGGGTTGAGGTTCTCCAAGAACGGCTGCAGCTGGCCGAGTACGGGCTGGGTGCCCCCCAGGACGTCGCGGAGTGCCGGCAGGCCGGTCTTCGAGGCCTTGATCAGCGGGTCGAGATTGCGGAACAGGTGCTCGAGGTCGGGCGCCAGCGCCTTGGTGTCGGTCAGCGCCGGGCGCAGGTCGCGGACTGCCGGCTGCAGCTGGCGGATGAGCGGGTCGGTGTTCTTCGAGAAGCCCTCGAGCTTGGCGAACGTCGCCTTGGATTCGTCGAGGAACGTGGGGAAGATCCGGAAGGTCGCGGCGAGCGACTCCTTCTCCTTCTGCGTCGCGGAGAAGACGTCCGACGAATTCGTGATCAGGTTGCGCAGCTGGCTCTCGTTCTCCGTCAGCGCGCCGAACACGACGCCCGTATTGCGCACGAGCCGGCGCACCTCGGCGCCCTGCTCGTCGAGCACCGAGAGCACGTCCGATGCATCGTGGGCGAACCCCGGCAGGTTGCCGAACGCGTCGTTGATGTCGCGCCCGCGCGACTGCGCGCCGGTGCCCACGGCCTGGGCGAGCGACTGCTGCCAGCCCTGGAACGCCCGCCGCGTGACCGGATCGAGCGCCTGGAAGACCTCGTCGAGCTGCACGGTCTGCGC
>JAWVFZ010000473.1:0-15322 GCA_033855555.1 Solirubrobacteraceae bacterium | reverse complement strand
ATCGGAGGAGACGATGGACGAGACGGCGACCTTTGCCGACGAGCGGCTCGAGCTGATCTTCACATGCTGCCACCCGGCGCTCGCGCTCGACGCGCAGGTCGGACTCACCCTGCGCACGCTCGGCGGCATCTCAACCGAGGAGATCGCACGCGCCTTCCTCGTCCCGTTCGAGACGATGAGCAAGCGCCTGACACGCGCCAAGCACAAGATCCGGGACGCCGCCATACCGTTTGCCGTCCCGCCCGACCACCTGCTGCCCGAGCGGCTCGACGCCGTGCTCGCGGTCATCTACCTGATCTTCAACGAGGGCTGGGGCGGCGGCCGCGTCGACCTGTCCGCAGACGCAATCCGCCTCGGCCGCTCCCTTGTCGAGCTCATGCCCGACGAAGCCGAAGCGCACGGCCTGCTCGCGCTCATGCTCATCACCCACGCGCGCAACACCGCCCGCTTCCGCAACGGCGAGCTCGTCCTTCTCGACGACCAGGACCGCGCGCTCTGGGACCAGAACCAGATCGACGAAGGCCGGCAACAGCTCGAACGCGCGCTCACCCTCCACGGGAGCGGGGCGGGCGGGCCGTATCTCATCCAAGCGGCGATCACCGACCTCCACCTCCAGCATCCACGCAACTGGGAGCAGATCGCGCTCCTCTACGAGCGGCTCGAGCACATCACCAGATCGCCGGTCGTGACGATGAACCGCGCAATCGCCGTCGCCGAACTTGAAGGACCCGAAGCAGCCCTCGCCCTACTCGACCGGCTCGAGCTCGACGACTACCGCTACTACCACTCGACACGCGCCGACCTGCTGCGACGGCTCGGCCGAAACGACGAAGCGCGCGCCGCCTACACACGCGCCCTCGAGCAAACTCAGCCCGGGCCGGAGCAGCGGTTCCTCGAGAGCCGCCTCGCCGACCTCTCTGAAAGCGCCGAACCACAATCGGACCCCTGAGGCGACGCGGTCTTGGACCGCGAGACCACCGTTCAGCTCCTCGCGTATTCCTCCGCCGCTCGCTGCTCGAACTCGAACCCTACAAACCGCTCGTCGCCGACGACCCACGCGTCGTGGCCGGGCTCGATGACGTACGCATCGCCCGCGGCGATCTCGACCTCGGTTCCGTCCTCGTGCTTGACGGCGAGCCGGCCGGAGTGGACAACGCCGACGTGGCGGGCCTGGCAGCTCTCGGTTCCAGCGACGGGCTTGATGCATTCCGACCACCGCCAGCCCGGCTCGAACGCAAACCGCCCGACCGTCGTTCCGCCGAGGTGCACGACGTCCACCTGCGTCTTGTCCGGGTTGCGCGTCTCGTCAGGCGAATCGAAGTCGCGAGTCTCCACACCGGCCACGGCAGCCTCCTCTGATCGATCGATGGTGAGATCGTCGCCCGTCGGGGGTCGCATTGCAACGACGCTCTCGCCAGGAGGTGATGATCGCCTGCGGGCACGATCACTCTGACCGCAGAGGGACGCGGTGGGGGAGTCCGTCGCGCGCGCGTCGATCCCGCCGTGCGAACGTGGTCGCGCCGGCTCGCTCGTCGCGGTCCGCGTCTGAGCGCCCGGCCAGTCGTAGACGACGTCGCCGGCGAGGATCAGCCCGATCGACGGCGCGCGCAGGCTCGTCGAGTCGGCGGTGGCGGTGTAACCGGTCTTGAAGCCCGCCAGCATGCCCGGCTCTAGCTGGTCGCCGATGCGGTCGACGACGGACGCCGTCGCTACCGCTCGCGCGTCTAGGGAGCAGTTTCGCTTCCACCTCGCGCAGGCCTGCCGGCTGACACGAGAAGGGGCGCCCGCAGGCGCCCCTTCGGGGTTTGGACCAGGGTCGCTGCGCGCCCTCAGCGGCGCTTGCGCTTCACCGTCACGTTGCGCGACGTGGTCTGCGCCTTCCTTGCGCCGGTCGGCGTGAACGAGGTCACGACGTTGAGGCTCACGCGCTTGGCCCGCCGCAGCAGCTTGCGCCCCGCCGCGGTCAGCTTGACGCGGAGCTTGGCGGTGCCGGCGCGGGCGACGGTCGTCGTCGCGGTCGCGACCACGACCGGCTTGGCCTTCTTGCGCTTCGCCGCGCTCGATGCCGCGGGCGCCTGCAGATCGAGGCGGACGACACCGGCGCCGGGGGCGGAGAAGGCGACCTGCGTGGGCGTGCCGCCCAGCAGGCCCTCGATGCCGCCCTTGGCGAGCACCTGGCCCGCGCGCTTCGCGAACGTGCCGAGCGCCCTGCTGACGACCGTCGGGCTCGGCGGGAGCGGGGCGAACACGGCGTTGCCGATCACGAACGACCGCGACGCCGTCCCGCTGGTGTTGTTCGCGGCGTCATAGGCGTTGACCGTGAACTGGTACACGCCCGCCGGAAGCCCGGTGTACGTCTTCGGCGAGGGGCATCCCCGCTCGCTGGAGACGATGGTGAGGCCCCCCACGTTCATGTCCTCGTTCTGCACGTGGAGCCCGCATATGAAGCCCACCGCGTCGTCCGCGGTGAAGTCGAAAGTGACTGACGTCCCGACCGGGAAGAACGAGTGCTCCGTGGGGCCCGAGGTGATCAGGGCGACCGGCGCGGTGCGGTCGACGGCGACGTCGAACTCCCGCACGGCCGGCGTCGCGTCCACGTTGCCCCACCGATCGACCGCGACGGCGGACATGATGTGGTGGCCGTTCGCGACGTTCTGGCGGACCATCGGCGATCCGCACATCGTCCACGCCTCGTCGTCGATCTTGCAGTTGAAGTTGGCCGGTTCGCTGGACCCGAACTTGAAGGTGACCTCGCCGCGCTGGTTGACGACCGGCGCCTCCTGCGTCGTCTCCGGCGGCGTGCCGTCGACGCTGATGTGCGTCGTCTGGGAGGCGGAGTTGGCCGACGAGTCGGTGGCCGTGACGACGAGCGTGTGCGCGCCGGCGCCGAGTCCCGTCACGGTCCTGCCCGACGGGCAGTCCAACAGCGGGGCACCGTCGATGGTGCACCCGACGGTGGTCGGCGAGTCGTCCTGGAGGCTGTACGCGATCGTGACAGTCGAGGACGTGCCGAACGTCTCGTCCGGGACCGGGCTGAACATCAGGATCGACGGCGGCGTGGTGTCCGCCGCGAGGGTGGCGGCGGGATGGGCGAGAAACGCGGCGAGAGCGACCGCAATCGTCACTGGGCCGCGCAGGCTGGAGAGGGGCATACCGAGGCGATCGGCAACGGAGGCGATCGCCTTGAATCTGGTGCCTCAGGGCCGTCCGACGACGGACCCATCGGATCCAGCAGCGCCGGTCGCGTCCGGGAAGGGTCCTCCTCGGACGGTGGGCCACCCATCAGGCGATCTTCTCCGCCAGCTCGACGATGATCCCAGCCGGGCCGCGCACGTAGCAGAGCCAGTAGCTGTCGTCGTAGTTCACCAGCTCGCCGACCAGCTCGCCGCCATGCGCTCGCAAGCCGGCGAGAGATGCCTCGATGTCATCGACGACGAAGAGGATGTGGCGGATGCCCGGGGCGTTGGCCGGAGCCGGCCCGTCGTCGCCCCCGTATGAGGGCGAGCGGTACTTGGCCAGCTCGACCTTGTCGTTGCCATCCGGTGTCCGCAGGATCACGATATCCGCCTGTACTCCCTCGAGCCCGTTTATGCGGTCCACCGAGCCGCCCTCGACGGACGCCTCGCCCTCCAATTCGAGCCCGAGTGCGGCGAAGAACGCGGTCGCCGCCACGAGGTCGTCGACGACGATGCCGATGTGCTCCAGGCGTTGGACGGTCATGAACGGCCTCCGGCCAGCTCATGCGGCGTGTCCTCGCGCGTGAGGTTCGGTAGGTCGGCGAACATCGTGCACGCCGGGCAGCCGTCCTCGGGGTAGGTGGCGATCTGCATCCCCGGGTCCAGGAAGAAGCGGTAGACGATCAGCTGCCGGCGCCCGTCGAACAGGTCGAGCAGACCGAGCTCCCCCTCCGGTCCCTCGAAGCGGTATCCCTTTTCGACACGCACCATCGGCAGGGGGCGACGCTCGGCGGCGAGCGCATCGCGCGCGCGGGTGAGCTGCTTCTCCTTGACGAGCAGCGTTTCGCGCGCGGCGTTCCACTCCTGCTCGGATACCACGGTGGTCGGGATGCTCATTAGACTCCTACGGAACTGGGGTGTGGTCGATTCCAGGTCAGCTGTCGTTTAGGAACGCGGGCATCACCTCGGCGGCGAAACGCTGCATGCTGTGCCTGGCTTCGCCGCCGCTGATCAGCACATATGTGACGCCGACTGCCTGCAGTGCTCGCAGTCCCGCGATGATCTCCGGGGGCGGCCCGAACAGCGCATGGGCCTCGGTCGCGCCAGCCTTGTTGGCGTAGGCCATGATGTGTGAGCGCCTGGACCCGTCCGGGCCGCGCGAACGCTCGATCATGCGGTCATGGATGCGTGCCTGCTGGGCGAGCGCCGCGCTCGCGTCGTCTGCGTCGCGTGCCACGTAGAGGTTGCGCGCGACCGCCACGTCCATCGGATCAAAGGCACGGTCACGAGCCTCGCACTCAGCCTTGAACAGTGCGATCCGCTCGCCGATCGCCTCGGTGGAGGCGAATTGGTCGAGTAACAGGTTGGCGCCGAGCGCGGCGACGTTGCGAACCGACTCGGGGTTCCCTGCGGCGATCCACACCGGCGGATGGGGCTTCTGAGCGGTGGGCGGCTCCACCACGATCCCGTCGTAGCGCCAGAACCGACCCTTGTGGGAGAAGGGCTCATCGGAGCTCCACGCATTCAGGATCACCGCCAGAGACTCGTCAAAGCGCGCCTCTGCCTCCTCCGGCAGCACGCAGAAGCCAGCGAACTCCGAATGCCGGTAGCCCTTACCCACGCCGAAGTCGAGACGCCCGCCAGAGAGCACATCGAGGGTCGCCGCGCGCTCGGCCAGCAGCACCGGGTCATGCCAGGGCAGCACGAGCACCGCGGTCCCCACCCGTATCGACGTCGTGCGTGCGGCCACCCAGCTCAGGAGATCGAGAGGGGACGACACCTGCCCGGAGCCCGAAAAGTGGTGCTCGACCAGGAACGTCGAATAGAACCCGAGGCGTTCGGCTTCGACGTTGGTCTCGATGTATTCGCGAAACCCGCGGCCCGGGTCGCCGTCCGTGGTGCGTGGCGCCTGGGCGCCGCCGAACAGGCCGAAGCGCATGGCTTCGCAGGCTCGACCGGTCCCGGCTTCGCTCGCGGTCTCGGTGTGGTCTTGAGGGGGCGGTGAAGTCGGGTCGGTGCGGCGGGTCAGACCTTGGTCCGCCACGTGATGGTCTGGGAAGATACGACGACTTCCCGCAGCTTGTTGCCCAGGATGCCCGCGCCGAAGCTCCGGAGCGCACCAGGCACGCCAGCTCCGGTGTCCGCCCCTGGAGGGATACGCGCTAGGAGTGGCTCGACCACGATCCGAAACGTTAGCGACCGCGAGCCTTCGGCCGCGAGCCGGGTTGGCCAGACAGTTCGCTCGTGTGAGAGCGACAGTGCCGGCCTCGTGGTCAAAGGTGCGGCTTCGTCGCAGAGGGAGGCGCCACGGGCGCCAGAGCCAGCATCAGCGCTTTGACGGCTACAAGCTCTCGGCGGCGGTCACCAACACGCGAGAGCCGCTGATCACGGCGGTCGAGGTCGCCCCGGCGAGCGCGCGTCGGGGAGCGATCCGCCCGTTGTACGCGGAGATCGCTTACGGCGGGGACGACGCGCGCGTCATGGATGTGTCGAGTACGCGGTCAGCGGGACACGGGCGAAGTACACGGAAACGGGTCCTTGTGTCGCGTCAGACGGGCTGGTGCGCTGGTCGCCCCAGGCGGCGTAGAGGTAGTGGTCGTCGAGGGCGACCGAGGAGAAGTCGTCGTTGCCGCCGGTGTTGCCCTGCGGTGACGCGGCGTTGCTGACCTTGAGCGGCGTGCTGAACGTGCGGCCGTCGTCGAACGATGCCGCGGTCCAGTAGTCATAGGTGCCGGGTAGTTGGCCGAGTAGCGCGTCGGCCAGGAAGCTTGGCTGGGCGATCGTGTCGGTGTTGAGCGTCTTGTAGCCGATGCCGAGTACGCCGGTCGGCGAGTAGGCGATCCACGGCTGGATTCGCGGGTGAGGTGGCGCCTGTCCGATCAGCACCGGCTTGGTCCAGGTGCGGCCGAAGTCCGAGGTTGTGCTGACCGTGACGTAGCCGGGGTTGGCTGGCGTCGCGCTGACGCCCTGACCGCCCATGATCGCGAAGTGCCCGGGATGGCTCGGGTCGGCGGCGACCCAGTTCGCCGTGAACGGCGCGGCCTCGCGTGTCCAGCTCACGCCGCCGTCGCGGCTGGTCTCGAAGATGCCGCACGGGCAGGTGCGGCCAGGGGCGGCCGACGCCACGTAGACGTAGGCGAGGGCACCGTTCGCCGCCGCCGGGACGTAGTCGCCGACCTGCTCGCCCTGGGCCTGCGGATAAAGGTTCGAGTCGATCGCGTGCGGCGGTGAGAAGGTCGCGCCACTGTCGTGGGAGACGACCACCCAGCGCACGAGCCGGGGGAAGTCCGTCGCGCTCGCGTACACGGTCGCGTTGCTGCGATCCACCGTGACGAAGAGCCGGTCGGCGTGGCCGGTGTTGCGCCCGAGCAGCAGCTGCTGGGGGAGCGCGTTGTCGCCGGTGGCGAACGCCGGCGCGCTCCAGGTCGCGCCGTCGTCGCGCGAGCGGGCGAGGTACATGTTGTAGACGTCCACGCTGCCGCCTGGCGTATCCCAGTAGCCGGCGCCCGTGTAGAGCGTGTTGCCGGGCCCGAGCGCCGCCACCGGGTCCGAGCAGTAGTGGTAGGGATCGCCAGGCGTCGGACCGGGATCGGCCGGGCTCTTGCCGGCCACCGTGAAGGTTGCGCCGCGGTCGTGGGAGACCGCGATCCCGCAGCCGTTGAACGCAACGACCAGCGGGCTGCCGTGCGTGCCGACCGCGATCTCGGGCTCGCCCCCGGCGGTCACGGCGGTGACCTTCTTCTCGAAACCGGTGAAGCCATCGGCGCCGGCTTGGGCGTGGGCGGGCGCGGCGGTCGGCGCGAGCGCGCACGTGAGCACGGCAATCGCGCGGGCGGATCTCATCGCAGCGGCACCGACCGTGGCGCCCGGACCATCGGCGTCCCGCCGTAGATCACGTGCCCTTCGCCGTCCTGGTAGGTGAGCCAGGGGATGTTCTCTTGCTGGCCGACGCCGGGTTTGCTCCAGTCGCATGCTCCGTCGGGGAACGCGTGCTGCAGCGCCGACCACTGCGCGTCCGTGAACGTGACGGGGTACGACGCGCGGCGCATCGGCTTCAGCCGGCACTTCACGATGTCGTTGAACTCGCTGCCGCCGGCGACCTGGCGGGGCGTGCCGTAGCGGGTCCCGATGTAGCGCTTGCAGAGGCTGACGAGGCACTTGTCCTTGATGTCGGCGGGGCGGTCCTCGACGATCTTCTTCGGGCGCGAGACCCCCGAGTGGTCGGCCTCGACCGCGGCGAGCCAGCGGTCCATCGCCAGCAGCGCCTTGGTCGGCCACGTCGGGCTGCCGATGAGCGGCGTCGGGCCGTACCAGAGCACCTCGTTGCCGTGCCCGCCCTGCGCGCGGTCCAGTCGGTCGCGGATCCACCAGGAATGCGCGTAGTCGTGCGCGATGCCCGGGTCGGGGCCGTCGTGGTTGATGATCGCCACGCCCGACATGTTGTTCATCTCGTTGACGAGCCCCGAGCGGTAGGCGTTGACGACCGCGCTGTCGTCGCCGGCGAGCCGCGTCGCGGTCGGGTTGATGTCGATGTCGGCGCCGCCGACCCGCGCGTTGAGGTCGACGAACTGGTCGGCCGTGATCAGGCCCTTCTCGAGCGTGCCCAGGCCGTACTGGATGCCGTCGTTGCCGAACGGCTGGCCGGCGAACCCGTGGCCGGCGCGCTGCTCCATCGGCGACCACACGCTCGCCGGTCGCGGGCCGAGCACGTTGATCATCGCGTCGAGGATCGAGCAGCGAGGCCCGCCGGGGTTCGTCTGCGGGTCGTAGCTCTGCCCGCCCGGCACGCACGTGCCGACGGGGTTTGTGGCGGTCTTGAAGAGCGCCTCGTCGCTGACGATCGCGTTGACGGGGTCGGGCCGGCCCTCGACGGGCCCCCACTGCGCGGGAGCCCAGAAGATGCCGGTGCCCCAGCGGGAAGGGTTCTCGAAGTAGCCGCGCAGCATGTGGTAGTCGGCGAACTCCGTGCCGCCGGTGAGGACGTCGGGGTAGGCGCAGGTGATGACGAGCCCGTCGTAGACCGCGCCGGGGTAGGCGTTGGCGACGGTGTTCTGGACGGCCGAGCCGCCCGAGCAGCCGGTGCCGATCGTGTAGCGGACGTGGCCGTAGTCCTCGATCAGCCGCTCTTTGGCCATGATCAGCGACTCGGCCTCGGTGACGAGGTTGCAGTTGTGGCCGGTGTTGTCCAGCGCGGTCGACATCACCGCAAAGCCCTCGCCGAGCGCGTTGACGTAGCTCGGCGTGTAGCCCGGGAGCGACGGGATCGTGCCGCTGAAGTCCTGGAGCGGCGCGTCGCCGGTGCCGTAGGTCACACCGCAACCGCCGCCGCCCGTGACCACGAGCTTGTGGTTCCACTGGGGTTGCGGGCGCCAGCGGCTCCAGGGCTGGCCGGGTGTGTAGAGCGTGAGAATCTTGTACTCGTCGCGGTCCTGGTAGCCGAGCTCCTGGCGGACGATGAACGGCACGGTCTTGCCCTCGTCGGTCGTAGTGCTCGCGACGTCGGTCGCCGGGTTGGCCGGGTCGTAGGGCTGGAGGTCGGGCTTCGACGGGTCGGTCGACTTGTAGAGATAGGTGTACGCCGCCGGCTGGTCGCACTGCGCGTCGACCGCGCCGGCCTGGCAATGCCACGGCCGCGGCTGCGGGCCCGAGAAGACCGGCCCGCCGTTGGGGTGGTTGGTGATCTCGAGCTTCGCGCCGGTCGCTCCGGGCGCGGTGGCGACGAGCTCGTTGACTCCCAGCGCGAGGCCGTCAATGACGCCCTCGACGCGGTTGCCGTCCCGGTGCTTGAACGCGCCGGTCACGTCGCGGTCGCCGAGCATGACCTCGAGGCCGCCGTGATCCGCGCCCTTCGGCAGGTGGACGCCGACGAGCGCCTGGCCGTCGGAGATGAGGTCGGCGCGGTTCGACAGCGTCTTGATGGTGATCGTGCCGGCGTGCGCCGTGGCGGGCGCGGCGAGCATCAGCGCGAGGGCGATCGCCCGTCTCATTGCGCCACCAGCTTCACGGTGCGGGTGGTGAAGTAGCCGGGCGAGCCGTCGCCGGCGAGGGCCGCCTGCGGCGTGTCCTGCTGGTCGGGGTGCGCCGGGCCGAGGTCGACGGTGAAGTGCAGGCGCCCGTCGGCGTCGGGTGCGATCTCGCGCGTCCCGTCCGCGGTGACGACGGCGACGCTGGCGGCGTGACGGAAGAACGGCGGCGTCGTGACGCTCGTCGTGCCCGAGCCGGTCAGCGTCAGGCCGTGGCGGCCCGCGTGGTGCATCTGCATGAACTCGAGCGCGCGTGCGGGGTCGGCGGCGAGGTCCCAGCCCCAGATCGCGAAGTGCGGCTCGATCGACTCGTAGTCAAACGTCCTCGGCGCCGGCTGCGGGTGGGCGAACACGTCCTCGATGCTGGGCAGGGAGTCGGCGAACTCCCTCTGGAACTCCGGGATGCCGTGGCAGCCGGGGCCGTAGTCCTCGTAGAAGTGCGGGATGCCGTCGGCGAGCAGCGCGTTGTGGAAGCTCGTCGTGTCGCGGTGGATCTCGTTCTCCTCCGAGCAGCCGACGATGCTGGTCGGCTCGTTGTTCTCCAGTAGCGGGTTCGGCGCGCCATCGAACGTCCGGACCTGCAGGACGACGTCGCGCAGGTTCGACGCCAGGTTGGTGGGGTTGTGGCCGTGCCAGCGGATCGCTTGGGTGGCGCGCGGGCCGTAGACGCCGTCCGGAGCGGCGGCCTGTTGCTGCTGGCCGGCCTGCTGCGCCGTCGAGCTGGCGCTGATCAGCGACATCAGCGGCGGCGAGTTGCTGTCGACGGCGCCTGACATGCTGACGGCGGTGGCGAACATGTCGGGGTGGCGCGTGGTCAGCGTCATCACCCCATAGCCGCCCATCGACTCGCCGACGACCGCGCGCTGGGCGCGCGTGCCGTAGGTCCGGAAGCGCTGGTCGATCAGCGGGATCAGCTGGTCGATGTCGTAGGTTTCGTACATCGGCGCGCCGCCGGCGCCGCCGTTGTACCAGTCGCTGTACCAGCCCAGCCAACCGCCGTCGGGCGCGACGACGATCGACGGGAAGTCCTTGATCTCGGGCCCGTACCAAGACCAGAAACGCGTCTGGTCGCCCTGCGCGCCGTGCAGGTAGTAGGTGACCGGCCACCGGCGGTCGGGCTGCGCGTCGTAGCCGGCGGGCAGGAAGACCTGCGCCTTCGCCTGTCCGCTGCTGAACGCGGAGGTCGCGATCGTCAGCTCGATGCCGTTGCCGCCGTCGACGGACTGCTCCGACACGATCCGGGCCGGGTCGGCCGCGGCGGCGCTCGGCGCGGCGAGGACCAGCAGCGCGAGAAGGATGGCTCTGCTCATGGATGCGTGGAGTAGGCGATCAGCGTCGCCATCCGGATCTCGCCCCTCGCCATCCGTACTCCTCCCGACTTCTCAGTTTCACGGCTCAGCTCTTGCGGCGCGCCGGTCGGCCCCGAGGGCTTCCAGCAGTGCTGCGCGCGCCAGCGGCCACCGGTCGGGCCTCTGGCGTGTGCGCGGCTCGAAGTGCTCGGTCAGCGCGAGTCCCCGTATCGCGGCGAGCGTGACGAGCAGCCGCCCCTCCGAGCCCGCGGGGGCGTCGAGCTCGCGGAACGCGGCGACCGCGAGTTCGGTGATCGATCGGGCGATGCGCTCCTCGCTCTCGGCGAGCCGCGCGTAGAGCTCGGGGTCGTCCGCTGCTGCGGCCCACAGCTTGATGAAGGCCGGGAACGTCGGGCCGTTGAAGTCGAGCCAGGCGTGGTCGAGCAGCGCGGCGATGCGCTCGGAGGCGCCGGTGGGCAGATCGTCGGCCGCCTCGCGCCACACGGCGATGCGCTGCTCGACGAGTTGCTCCATGGCGGCGGCCAAGAGGTCGACCCGATGGGGGAAGTAGTGCGCCATCGCGCCGGGCGAGACACCCGCAAGCGCCGCGACGATGCGCGTGGTCGTCTGCGCGTAGCCGTTCTCGAGCAGTGAGCGAATGGTCGCGTCGAGGAGCTTGCCGCGCGTCTCGGCGCGTCGCTCCTCCTGGGTTCGGTGGGCGGGCATGACCGACATCGTGCCCATAGAATACAGAACGGACGTCCGGTATGTATATTGCGCTTGCCCGACTTTTGCGAGGTTCCCTTGGCCGCCACCGTTCCGACCATCACGAAACGCACGCTCTTCGAGCCCGAGCACGAGGACTACCGCGAGAGCTTCACGCGCTTCGTCGCTGCCGAGGTCGCGCCCCACCACGCCCAGTGGGCTCGGGCGCACGTCGTGCCGCGCGAGCTCTTCACCAAGATGGCCGAGCACGGGTTCCTGGCGATGGCCGTGCCGGAGGAGCACGGCGGGCTGGGCTTCGACGACTGGCGCTTTAGCGTCGTGCTCAGCGAGGTGGCCGCGCGGTCGAGCACGGGCGACGCGCTGATCGGTCCCCTCTTGCACACCGACGTCTGCCTCCCATACCTGCTGGACGCAGCCGACGAGGAGCAGCGCCGGCGCTGGCTGCCGGGCATTGCCGCGGGCGAGCTGATCCTGGCCGTGGCGATGACCGAGCCCGGCAGCGGCTCGGATCTGGCCGGCATCAAGACGCACGCGAAGCGCGACGGCGAGGCCTACGTGCTCAACGGTGCCAAGACGTTCATCACCAACGGCCTGAACGCCGACCTCGTGATCGTCGCCGTACGCACCGCCGAGGACAAACACGGCGGGCTCTCGCTGCTCGTGGTCGAGCAGGGGATGGATGGCTTCGAGCGTGGCAAGCAGATCGAGAAGCTCGGTCAGCACTGCTCGGACACCACCGAGCTGTTCTTCAACGACGTCCGGGTGCCGCCCGAGAACGTGCTCGGCGAGGAGGGATCGGGGTTCCAGCAGCTCGTCGCGCGGCTGGTGCCCGAGCGGCTCGTGCTCGCCGTGTCTGCCGTTGCGGGCGCGGAGGCGGCCTTCGAGATGACGCTCGACTACGTCCGTGAGCGCAAGGCGTTCGGCCGGCCGATCGGCTCGTTCCAGCACTCGCGCTTCCTCATGGCCGAGCTGAAGACCAAGCTCGAAATCACGCGCTGCTTCGTCGACCGCACGATCGAGCGCTACTGCGCCGGCACGGCCACGGTCGAGGAGGCGGCGATGGCGAAGTGGTGGACCACGGAGCTGCTCGGCGAGGTCACCGACGCCGGCGTGCAGCTGCACGGCGGCTACGGCTACACGACCGAGTACCCGATCGGCAAGGCCTGGGTCGACGCCCGCGTCACGCGGATCTACGCGGGGACCAACGAGATCATGAAAGAGCTGATCGGGCGCACGGCGCTCGGTCTGTAGGGGGTGCGGGGCATGGGCAGGAAGGTCTACGTCGTCGGCGTCGGCATGACGAAGTTCGAGAAGCCGGGCACGAAGGAGGGCGACTACCACGACTGGGCGCGCGAGGCGGGCAAGATGGCGCTCGCGGACGCCGGCGTGGGCTACGACGAGGTCCAGCAGGCCTACGTCGGCTATGTCTACGGCGAGTCGTGCTCCGGACATCGCGCCGTCTACGAGCTCGGGATGTCCGGCATCCCGGTGTTCAACGTCAACAGCAACTGCTCGACCGGCTCGAGCGCGCTGTTCCTCGCGGCGCAGGCAATCCGCGGCGGGGTTGCCGACTGCACGCTCGCGCTCGGCTTCGAGAAGATGCAGCCTGGCTCGCTGGGCGCGACGTTCACCGACCGCGAGCAGCCGATGATGCGCCACATGGATCTCCTGGCGGAGATCTCCGACGTGCGCTTCCCGCCGGCACCGTGGATGTTCGGCGCGGCCGGGCGCGAGCACATGTCCGAGCACGGGTCGGTGCCCGAGCACTTCGCGCGGATCGGCCACAAGAACCACAGGCACTCGGTCCACAACCCCTACGCGCAGTTCCAGACCGAGTACTCGCTCGACGAGATCCTGGATGCGCCGACGATCTATGAGCCGCTGACCAAGCTCCAGTGCTCGCCGACCTCCGACGGGTCCGGTGCGGCCATCCTGGCATCCGAGGACTTCGTCGACGCGCATGGGCTCGCGGGGCGGGCCGTCGAGATCGTCGGGCAGGCGATGACGACGGACTTCGAAACGTCGCTGAGCACGCGGACGGCCAAGGACGTCATCGGCTACGACATGAACGTCAAGGCGGCGCGGGCCGTCTACGAGCAGGCCGGGCTCGGGCCCGAGGATTTCCAGGTCATCGAGCTGCACGACTGCTTCAGTGCCAACGAGCTGCTGCTCTACGAGGCGCTTGAGCTCTGCGGTGAGGGCGAGGCCCCGGCGCTGATCGAGGCCGGTGACAACACCTACGGCGGCCGCTGGGTGGTCAACCCGTCGGGTGGCCTGATCTCCAAGGGCCATCCGCTGGGCGCGACCGGTCTGGCGCAGTGCGCTGAGCTGACCTGGCAGCTGCGGGGTGAGGCGCAAGCGCGCCAGGTCGACGACGTCGATGCCGCCCTGCAGCACAACATCGGCCTCGGCGGCACCGCCGTGGTCACCGCCTACCAGCGCGCCGAGCGCTGACAACAACAGGGAGACACTCATGGGCAAGGTCAGCACCACCGTCGACATCCCGGCCGACCCCGAACGGGTTTGGGCGGTGATTGCCGACCCGGGCAGCTACGAGCAGTGGCTGACGATCCACACCAAGTGGAAAAGCGAGGTGCCCGAGACGTTCAGCCAGGGTGTGACGATCGACGAGGTCGTGACGATGCTCGGCATGGCCAACACGATCTCGTGGACGGTCGAGGAGTACGACGCGCCGTCGCGGCTGACGATCTCCGGGACGGGGATGGCCGGGGTGCGCTCGACGTTCACGATGCTCGTCGCTCCGCACGCCGACGGCGGCTCGACAGCGTCGATCAGCGCCGAGTTCGAAGGGCAGATGGTCGTCGGCGCGCTCGGCAAGGCGGTCGAGAAGGACGCCCGGGCCAACCTCGACCAGTCTCTGGCCAATCTGGTCAGGCTCGTCGCGGCATGACGACCGAGACGCTGCAGTTCAACGAGGCCGGACTCGGCAGGTGGACGGAGCCGGTTCGCTTCGAGGTCACCCGCGAGCGCCTCGCCGAGTACGCGCGGGCGGTCAACGATCCGATCGAGGCCCATCTCGCGGGCGATGTCGCCAACCCGGTCTTCGCGATCGTGCCGGTCTTTCAGTCGCTGCTGGAGCCGGCCCTCGACGTCGTCCCGCTCGCGGTGCTCGGCCGGGTTCTGCACGGCGAGCAGGACTTCCGCTTCCACCGCCCGATCGTGCCCGAGGAGACGCTCGTCGCCCGCGGGCGGATGACCGGCTGGGAGGGCCTGTCCAACGGCACGCGCGCCTGCGTGTGTCTGGAGACGCGCGACGAGGCGGGAGACCTTGTCAACGAGCAGTACGTCACGTTCTTCGTGCGCGGCTTCGACGACGGGCGCAAGCTCGGCGAGCTCTCGCCTGAGCATCGACTCGGCGACGGCGTGCGCGAGCAGGCGCCGGTGGCCGACGTCAGACAGCACATCGACGACGACCAGACGTTCCGCTACGCGCTCGCCTCCGGGGACCCGATGCCGATCCACACCGACGAGCAGGTCGCTCGCGACGCCGGCCTGCCCGGGATCATCGCCCACGGCTTCTGCGTGCTGGCGTTCACCGCGTGGGCGATCCTGGAGGAGGTGGGCAGCGGCGACGTGGGCCGCCTGCGGCGGCTGGCGGTGCGCTTCGCCAAGCCCGTGCTTCCGGGTCAGGACATCCGCACCCGCGTGTGGAACGCCGGCGGCGGCACGTACGGATTCGAGACCACCGTCGGAGAGACCGTCGTGCTGCGCGACGGCCTCGCCGAGATCGAGGAGCGATGAGCATGCCGGCACTCGAGGGCCGCGTGGCGGTCATCACCGGCGCGGGGCGCGGCATCGGCCGCGAGCACGCGCTGCTGTTCGCTCGCGAGGGCGCGAAGGTCGTCGTCAACGACCTCGGCGGCACCAACGACGGCTCCGGCGCCGACGACGGGCCTGCGCAGGAGGTCGTCGAGGAGATCCGCGCGGCCGGCGGGGAGGCGGTCGTCAACAGCGACGACGTCGCGAGCTGGGAGGGCGCGGCCGCCCTGATCGCCGAGGCGGTGCGCGCGTACGGGCGCGTCGACGTCGTCGTCAACAACGCGGGCATCCTGCGCGACGCGTTCGTCGCCTCGATGAGCGAGGCGGA
>JAWVFZ010000472.1:0-2805 GCA_033855555.1 Solirubrobacteraceae bacterium | reverse complement strand
TTGGCCTCCTCGCGCGGGATGTTCAGCCGGTCGGCCAGCCCGTAGTCGCTGAGCCCGTAGACGATCCCGTAGTTGATCATCTTGGACTTCGAGCGGTCCATCGGCGTGAGCTCCTCGGCCGGCTTGCCGAACACCACCGACCCCGTTGCGGTGTGCACGTCCTCACCGCGCAGGAAGATCTCCTTGAGCACCGGCTCGTCGGCGATGTGGGCAAGCACGCGCAACTCGACCTGGGAGTAGTCGGCGCTGATCAGCACGTGCGGCTCCTGCGCCTCGAAGCAGCCGCGGATCTCGCGGCCCAGCTCGGTCCGCACGGGCACGTTCTGCATGTTCGGGTTGGTCGACGCCAGGCGCCCCGTGGTGGCGCCCGCCTGCAGGAAGGTCGTGTGGATGCGCGAGCGCGAGTCGACGAGCGCGGGCAGCACGTCGAGGTAGGTCTTCACCAGCTGGTTGAGCTCGCGCCAGCGCTCGACCTTGGGGATGATCTCGTGCTCGTCGCGGATCGACTGCAGCACGCGGGCGTCCGTCGAAAAGCCGGTCTTCCCGCGGCGCTTCTTGGACAGCCCGAGCTTGTTGAACAGGATCTCGCCGAGCTGCTGCGGCGAGCCGATCGTGAACTCGGTCCCGGCCAGGTCCCAGATCTCGCGCTCGAGCGTGGCGACCTCCTCCTTGACGCGCCGGCTGATGCCCTCAAGGCGCTTGGTGTTCAGCCGCACGCCCTCGACCTCCATGCCGCGCAGGACCTCGATCAGGGGAAGCTCGATCTCGTCCATGAGCGGGCGCAGCCCGCGGTCGAGGATCTGCTCGCGCTGCCACTCGGTGAGCGCGCGGACGAGCACCGCCTCGGACGCCGCCTGGTCCTTGAGGTCGGTGGCGAAGCCGCGCTCCTCGCAGATCTCGCGGAACGGAAAGCCGCGGCGCGCGGGCTCGAGCAGGAAGGCGCCCAGCAGGGTGTCGTGGCCGACGTGCGCGGGGATCGCGCCGTAGGACTTGACGTCGTGGGCGAGCACCGGGCGCTCGCCGCAGGCGAGGATCAGCGCCTCGGGTCCCTCCACGTCGCCGACGAGCACCTGGCCGCCTGCGGCGGCGCCGAAGCGCCAAGTCGTCTCCTCCGTGAAGAGCGCGCCCTCGGCAGCCTCAGGCGCCTGCATCGCAAGGGCGACCTCGCCTTCGGGCAGCGACGCGATGTCCTTGACGGTGCCCTCGCGCAGCCGCGCGCTGAGCGTGGTGGACGCAGGAGGCGCCGGCGCGGCTGCGTCCGCGTCGCCGAGCGCCTCCTCCAGGCGGCGCAGCGGATCGCGCAGCTCGAACTCGCGGAAGACGTCGCGCAGCTTGGAGCGGTCGGGTTCCTGGGCCGCGACAGCCTGCGGATCGATATCGACGCCCGGCACGGCGCGATTGATCGTCGCCAGCTGCTTGGAGATGCGCGCATTCTCGGCGTGCTCGACGAGGTTCTGCTTGCGCTTGGCGCCGGAGATCTCGTCGACGGAGCCCAGAACGGTCTCGAGGTCGCCAAAGCGCTGCAGCAGCTCGCTGGCGGTCTTGTCGCCGATGCCCGGAACGCCGGGAATGTTGTCCGAGGTGTCGCCCTTGAGCCCGTAGAAGTCGGGGATCAGCTCCGGTGGGATGCCGTAGCGCTCGCGCACCGCCTCGTGGTCGTAGAGCTTGGTCTCCGTGATCCCGCGCGCCGTCGCCATCACCTTGACCTTCCCCTCGAGGTCGATCAGCTGGAAGGCGTCGCGGTCGCCGGTGACGATCGTGACCTGCAATCCCTCCTCGCGGCCGCGCTCGGCGAGCGTCGCGATCACATCGTCGGCCTCCCAGCCGTCGACGGAGATGTTCTCGTAGCCGAACGCGTCGGCGATCGGGGCCAGGTGCGGCCACTGCTGCTTGAGCAGGTCCGGGCGCGACGTACGCTGCGCCTTGTACTCCGCGTAGACCTCCTTGCGACCGCTGGCACCGGCATCCCACACGACGATCGTCGGCTTCGGCCCATGCTCCGTAAGGATCTTGACCAGCATCGATGCGAACCCGAAGATCGCGTTGGTCGGAAAGCCCGTCGAGGTCGCGATCGATTCCGGAAGCGCGAAGAACGCGCGGTAGGCGAGGCTGTTGCCATCGATCAGGAAGAGCTCACCCGGAGCCGTGCCGTCGCCATCCGCCATGGGCGAGAACAATAGGATCCCCGCGCCGATGGCCTCACCTTCAGCCCAGTACTCCCTCACGATCCGCGTCGAGATCGGCAACAAGCCGGGGATGCTCGGGCGCGTCGCAGGGGCGATCGGCGAGGCCGGCGGCGTGATCGGCGCGGTCGACATCGTCGACTTCGACGCGGGCAAGCTCGTCCGCGACATCACGGTCGACGCCGCGGGCCCTGAGCAGTGGGACGCGATCACCGCCGCGCTGGACTCGATCGACGACGTCAGCGTCATCGACACGACGGACCGCACGTTCCTGATGCACCTCGGCGGCAAGATCGAGCAGCACAACAAGCACTCGCTCAAGACGCGCGACGACCTCTCGATGGCCTACACCCCCGGCGTCGCGCGCGTTTGCATGGCGATCGCCGACGATCCCGAGAAGGCCTTCCAGTACACGATCAAGCGCAACACCGTGGCGGTCGTGAGCGACGGCACCGCGGTCCTCGGACTGGGCGACATCGGCCCGCGCGCCGCGATGCCGGTCATGGAGGGCAAGGCGATGCTCTTCAAGGAGTTCGCGGGCGTCGACGCCTTTCCGATCTGCCTGGACACCACGGACCCCGACGAGATCGTCGAGACCGTCAAGCGCATCGCCCCCGGCTTC
>JAWVFZ010000471.1:0-7405 GCA_033855555.1 Solirubrobacteraceae bacterium | reverse complement strand
ATCGTCACCGAGCAGGTCGGCTCGCGGGACGAAAGCCTCTTCGACGAGGCAGGCCAGGCTGTCGGCGAGCGCCTGCTCGCGCTCGTCGAGCCCTATCCCGGCGCGGGCCGTCTCGTGCGGCGCGCGTGGCGATCGGCCCAGCGCCTGGGCGCCGCCCTCGACCTCCTCTGGGTCAAGCCACCCGGAAGCACCCTCACCGACGAGCAGGACCGCGCGCTTGCGGCCCTGCGCCAGCTCGCATCCGTCCTCGGCGCAAAGTTGCTGATCGAGGAGTCCGACGACATCCCCGCCGCCGTGGCGAGCATCGCGCGCCGCCACGGAACCACCTACATCCTGATCGGGCGCTCACGCCCGGCTCGCGGCCTCGCCCGGCTGCGCACGCCGCTGCCCCAGCGCCTCATGGCCGCGATGCCGGGCGTCGACGTCCGGATCGTGGCCGACCGATCCTCACGCATCCAGGACGACCTATGACCACACTCTTCATCGCTCTCGTCACTCTCGTAGCCGGGCTACTCGTGAACTGGAGGCTGCCGTCTGCTCGCCACCGGCTCCCCCGCGGCCAGGATGAGCCGCCCGTCCGCCGCATCCTGCTCCCGTTCACCGGCGGGGCGATCTCGCGGCGGGCACTGCAAGCCGCGGTCCGCCTCGCCCGGGCCGAGAACGCCGTGATCATGCCCGCGTTCCTGGCTCGCGTCCCGCGCCACCTGCCCCTCGACGCCCCCCTTCCGGCGCAGTGCCTGACCGGCATGCCGGTCCTCGAGGCGATCGAGCAGCGAGTCATCGCGCAAGGGGTCCAGGTCGACACCCGCGTAAGCCGCGGCCGCAGCTACCGCCACGCGCTTGAACGGCTACTCGAGGACGAGTCGTTCGATCGCATCATCGTCTCCGCGACCCCCAATCCGCGGACCGGGCTCAGCGCGCGCGACATCGATTGGCTGCTCGAAGACGCGCCGGCCGAGATCCTGATCCTGCGGCCCGCGGCGACCGACCAGCGCCGGGTCTCCGGCGAAGCGGTGGCCGGTCACTTCTGAGCGTCAGGCCGCGGCAGCCTCGAGCGCACCGCGCAGCTCGTCGGGCAGCGTCTGCGACGACCCCGCCGCGTAGTCGTAGGCGACCAGCCAGCCCGAGCCCTCAGCTGCGAGGCGCTCCCCCACGCGCATCGCGAAGCGGATCTCGAAGGCCGAGCGGCGCACGTCCCCGACCGAGCACTCGACGTCGACGACCTCGTCGAAGAGCACCGGCGAGCGGTAGCGGATGTTGCACTCGGCGAAGATGACGCCCGTCGCATCGCGCTCGGGATGCGACGGGTCGTGCTCGGGCATCAGCTCGCGCAGGTAGGCGATGCGGGCGGTCTCGAAGTAGCGCAGGAACACCACGTTGTTGAGGTGGCGCATCGCGTCGAGGTCGCCGAAGCGCACCCGTTCGGTGTGGGTGTAGGTCTGCGGCAAGGCCGCGGGGCTCAAAGGCGCTGGATCAGCGTTCCGGTGCCCAGCCCGCCGCCGCAGCACATCGTGACGAGACCGAGCTCCTTGTCCTCGTCCTCGAGCGTGTGCAGCAGCGTCGTGATGAGCCGTGCACCGGTCGAGCCGAGCGGATGGCCGAGGGCCATCGCGCCGCCGCGCACGTTGACGCGGTCCATGTCCGGGTTGTGCTCGCGGGACCAGGCGATCACGACGGGGGCAAACGCCTCGTTGACCTCGAAGCGATCGATGTCGCCGATCGACATGTTGTTGCGCTCCAAGAGCTTGGCCGTCGCGGGAATCGGGCCCTCGAGCATCTTCACGGGGTCGCATCCGACCGTCGTCTGATCAACGATGCGCGCACGCGGCTTGAGCCCGAGCTGGTCGGCCTTCTCGCGCGTCATCATCATCACCGCGGCGGCGCCGTCGGAGATCTGCGACGAGTTGCCGGCGGTGATCTTGCCGTCGGGCTTGAAGGCGGGCTTGAGCTGCGACAGCGTCTCCAGATTGGTGCCCGGGCGGATGCCCTGGTCGGCGATGTACGTATCGCCGTTGACCTGGAACGGGACGATCTCGCGCTCGAACAGGCCTTCCTCGGTCGCTCGGTGCGCGTTGGCGTGCGAGCGCACCGCCAGCTCGTCGAGCTCGTGGCGGGTGATCTCCCATTCGTCAGCGATCATCTCGGCCCCGAGGCCCTGGCCGACGATGTTGTGCTTCTCCATGAGCTTGGCCGTGAACGCCCCGCCGTAGGTCTGCTGGGTCTCCATGCCGGCGCTGAAGGGGATGTGGCCCATGTGCTCCACGCCCGAGCCGACCGCGACGTCGTGGACGCCGGAGGCGACCAGCGCCGCCGCGAGCCCGACGGCCTGCTGGGCGGATCCGCACTGCAGGTCGAGGGTCGTCGCCGACGTCTCGATCGGCAGGCCCTCCTGCAGCCAGGCGTTGCGCGCGATGTTGAACGCCTGCTCACCGAACTGCTGCACGCACCCGGCCAGGACGATCTCGACGTCGCCGGCATCGACGCCGGTGCGGCTCAGCAGCTCCGTGTAGGTCTTGCCGAGCAGGTCGGCCGGATGGGTGTCCTTGTAGTAGCCCTTCTCCTTGTGCCCACGTCCGATCGGCGTGCGCACGGCTTCGACGATGACGACCTCACGGCCTTGCTGTCCACTCATGGGTCTCGCAAATCCTCCGAAGACTGTTCGTGACGGCGGCGTCACGTACTGTACCCGCCGATGAGCGAGCGGCTGGGCATTGCAGGGGCCGGCGCGATCGCCTGCGGGCTCGCAGCGTGCGCCGCGCGCCATGGCGAGGTCGTCGTGTGGGCGCGGTCAGACGCCTCGGCGGCGCGCGCCGAGGAAACGGTGAACACCGTGTGTGGCCGCCTGAGCGGCGAGGTCAACGCGACCCACGTGAAGGTCTCGACCGACCTCAGCGCGCTCGCATCCCAGAGCTTCCTGGTCGAGGCGATCGCCGAGGACCACGACGCGAAGACGGAGCTGCTGGCACGGCTGTCCGAGATCGCCGGCGACGACGCGGTCCTCGCCACCACGACCTCATCGCTCTCGGTCGCCGCACTGGCCGCGGCGTCGGGCATGCCGGAGCGCTTCGTCGCGCTGCACGTCTTCAACCCCGTGCCGAAGATGAAGCTCGTCGAGCTCGCATTCCCCGACGAGGCGACGCCCGAGGTACGGGCGCGGGCCCACGCGCTCTGCGAGCAGCTCGGGAAGGTGGCCGTCGAAGTGCCCGACATCCCGGGGTTCGTCGTCAACCGCCTGCTGTTCCCCTACCTCTTCAGCGCCGTCACGTTCCTGGATGAGACAGGGATGGCGGCCAAGGACGTCGACACCGCCATGACGCTCGGCGCCGGCCACCCCATGGGGCCGCTCGCGCTGCTGGACTTCATCGGCCTCGACGTCGCCAAGGCGATCGGCGAGGAGATCGGGACGCCCGTGCCCGCACGCGTCGAGCGGCTCGTCGCCGAAGGCGCCTGCGGCAAGAAGTCCGGCCGCGGCCTGTACGACTACTGAGCCGCTACAGCCGCTTGCGGGCCGTCCGCTTCTGCTTGCCGGTGGTCGCAACCACCGTGTAGCGCCCGGTGCGCTTGAGCTTGAAGATGGTGGTCCACGCGGCGCCCTTGGACACCTTCACCGTCCGCGTCGCGACCTTCTTCTTGCCGAGGCTCACCACGAGCTTGACGCGCGCGCCCGCGGGGCCCTTGCCCGATGCGCGCATCCGGCGCTGGCCGCTCTTCAGCCTCTTGAGCTTCGCGACCTTCAGCGTGAGCTTGGTCGCCGCCGGCGGCGGCTGAAGCGAGGGCGTGACCATGATCGACGCAGTCGCGACGGACGTGGCAGCGCCGTCGCTCGCCGCGTAGCTGAATGCGTCGGGGCCGATGTAGCCGGACACCGGCGTGTAGACGAACGTCCCGTCGGGCGCGACGGTGACCGTCCCATGTGATGGGTCGGTCGCCTTCGTCGCGGTGAGCGCGTTGCCGTCGAGATCGCTGTCGTTGGCCAGCAGCGACGAGCCGTGCAGCGCCGTGCCCTGCGGCGTCGTGAAGGCGTCGTCGACCACCACGGGGGCTCGGTTGACCGGCGGCGGCGGCGGCGCCGGCGCCGGCGTGACTGTGATCGACACGGTTGCAGGCGTGGATGCCACGCCGTCGCCCGCCGTGTACGTGAACGAATCGGATCCGCTGTAACCGGCGGTGGGCGTGTAGCTGAACGTCCCGTTGAGCGCCACCGTGACGGTGCCGTGCGCCGGGTCGCTCGCCTTTGCGGCGGTCAGCGGGTCGCCATCGGCGTCGGTGTCGTTGGCCAGCAGCGACGAGCCGTTCAGCGGCGTGTCCTGAGCGGTCGAGTACGCATCGTTGACGGCGACCGGGGCCTGGTTGGGTCCGGGCTGGACGGTGATGGACACAGTGGCCGAAGTGGCGGTCGTGCCGTCGCTCGCCGTGTACGTGAACGAATCAGCTCCGCTGTAGCCGGCGTCCGGCGTGTAGGTGAAGGTCCCGTCGGCCGCGACCGTCGCGGCGCCGTGGGCCGGGTCGCTCGCCTTCGCCGCGGTCAACAGGTCGCCATCGGTGTCCGTGTCGTTGGCCAGGAGCGACGAGCCGTTCAGCGGTGTGTTCCGCGGCGTCGAGAACGCATCGTCGACGGCGACCGGGGCGTGACCGTAGGTCATCGCGACGCTGGCGGTCGACGTCTGCCCGTCCGGGTTGGTGAAGTCGATCGTGCACGGGCTCGCGCCGGTGGCCGCGGTGGTGTTGACGGTGAGCGTGGCCTGGCCCGGGCTCTGGACCGATACGGCGGACACCGTGATGCCGCAGCCGACGCTGGCCTGGGGGCGGCTGAAGCCGGGGCCAGGATCGAAGAACCCAGTGCCGCCCGTCGTGTCGCCGGTCAGGACAAGCGAGGTCGACGCGGCGCCAAGCGGGATCTGCGAAGCGGTGGCGGGCGTGGCCGGCCCGGGAGCGCGCAGCTTCGCGATCCGCGTGCCCCAGGTGTTGGTCGCGGAGACGTACTCCTGGATCGTCCACATCGTCATGTCGTCGGTGGGATCGAGGCTGACCGCCGAGTAGTCGCCCCAGCGGTTGTACGGCGGGTTGTAGGCGAAGCTGCTCGCGGTGTAGGTCGTCGGGGCGTCGATCGCCCCAGCCGTGTCGCTCGCCAGGCGGCCAGAGAACCAGGCGTTGACGTGGCTCGCGGCGCCGGCCACGCTGCCGCCCATGGCCATGTGGCCCTGCCCGGAGACCGCCACGGTGGGGATCCAGTAGCTCAGGGGGTTCGTCGTCGCACTGTCGTAGACGGTGCCGGTCTGCACCACGGTGGGTGTGGTGGGGGCGAGGTTCAGCTCATACCAGCGCGAGCCGTCGCGAGTCGGCGCATCCGAAGCGACGCCCGCCGAGGTCACGCCGATGTTATGCGCGGTCCACAGGTGGTTGCCGCGGATCGAGGCGGCGAACAGTCGATCGTCCAGCGCGTCGAGGTTGCCGGCGGCCCCGCCGGTGTTGCCGAGGTGAGGCACGTTGATCGGCAACCTCGTGGACGGGACGGTGACGGGGATGGAGTCCGAGACGGTCGGCGTGGGGCCACCCGGGTTCGACACGCGGATCACGTCGAGCTGGTCGAATACGAAGGCGTCGACGCCGATGAAGTAGCCCTGCGTCGCTCCGGGGTCGGGGTTGTCGGCGCCCTGCGGCGTGAACGGCCCAGCAGTGGAGGAGCTCGTCAACAGCGGGAAGTGGTGGACCACGGGCAGGCCCGAGCCGAGCGCCGAGGCCTTGCCGATCACGTAGCCGTCGGTCGAGTCGAACTGGCCGGTGCTGAGCGAGAAGTTGTTGACGCCGATGTACAGCGCGTTCGCGTCGACGCCGAATGTCGGATAGTCGGCGAACTCGCCGGCGACGGGCACGTAGAACTGGGTCCAGACCGTCGACGGCGTGAGCACGGGCCCATCCGAATGGGCGACCAGGATCCGGTTGGCCACCGTGGTGTTGTCGCTCGAGTCCAGCGGCGCGTCGATCATCACGATGAACCACCGCTGGCTGAGACGGTCATAGCGCACGTGCGGATCGGATGTGAAGACGGAGCCATTTGACGGGGTCGGGGACATCACGGAGGAGAAGAAGACGTCCGGATCGATGTTCAGCGCGCCATCGGCTACGCCGGTCGCCTTGGCGTAGCTGCGGAAACGACCGTTGATCGTCACGAGGAACTGCGACGGCCCGACGGCGCCCTGGGTATCGGGCGGGTAGGCGCCGGAGTCGGCCAGCGTCGGCCCGTCGAAGCTGGACGTCGCTCCGAATGCGGTGCGCGGTCCGCCCGCACGTCCGGGGCGGCCCGGCGCGCTTGACGCCAGCGGCGCGGCGCCGAGGTTCGTGGCCTTCGGGCGCCCGGAGCGCCGGGCGGGCAGACCGTGCGGGCGGGACTTCGACGCGGACCGGCGCGTGAGCTTGCCGGAGGTCACGTGGACGACCGGGCCCGTCGCGACCCTGGCGCCGTGGTGGGCGGCGGCCGCGGCGGCGGCAGGCAGCGCAACGGCGGACGGCGCAATGCCCATGAGGACGACAACTGCTGCGCGGCGACAGCGGGACATGCCGGACCTTCCGTTCGAGCATGCCCAAGTCGCACGCGGTGGCGGGAAGCTATCAGCGCTTTCGGCGGATACGCGGGCGCCGCACTCGGCGGGCTGATAGACGTGTGCAACCCGTGCAAATCACGATTCACAGAATTCCCTTCTCCACGAACGTCGAGCGCGTGGCGCTGGCGGCTGCGCACAAGGGCATCGCGGTCGAGTGGGTCGACCACGACGCCGCCGACCGCTCCGCGGTCGTCGCGCTCTCCGGTCAGGCGTTCGTGCCTGTGGCGGAGATCGACGGGCGCGCCATCAGCGATTCGCCTGTGATCCTGCGCGAGCTCGAGCGGCTGCGCCCCGACCCGCGCCTGTGGCCTGCGGAGCCCTCGGGACGTGCGGAGGCCGACGTCTTCACCGACTGGTTCAACCGCGTCTGGAAGGTCGCTCCCAACCGCATCGCCGAGGAGCCAGAAGCCCCCGAAGCCGAGGCGTGGGCCGCGGAGCTGCGCGGCTCGCTGGAGCGGTTCGAGGCGCTCCTGGACGGCCGCGACTTCCTGCTCGGCGACGCGTTGGGCATCGCCGACGTCGTCGCCTTCCCGTTCCTGAAGTACGCGACCGGGATCGCCGACGACGATCCCGACCCCTTCCACCACGTCCTCGCCGAGCACCTCGCGCTCGGCGACGGGTTCCCGCGCCTACGCGACTGGATCGCCCGCTGCGATGCCCTCCCGCGCGCGTGACGCAGTCTCCTCGATGATCCTGACCAGGCGCTCGGGCTCGTCGACCATCGGCGAGTGGCCCGCGCCCTCGAGCACGATGAAGTCGGCCTCGGGGACGAGCCGGCGGATGCGCTCGGAGTAGCGGTCCAT
>JAWVFZ010000470.1:0-5313 GCA_033855555.1 Solirubrobacteraceae bacterium | reverse complement strand
GAGCCGCTCGAAAGGCGCCCCGAGTACACGCGGAAGTAGGCGAGCTTGCCGACGAACGGGTCGGCGGCGATCTTGAACGCCAGCGCTGCGAACGGCTCCGAGTCGTCGGCCTTGCGGACGAGCTTCTCGCCCTCGGCGGCGCCGCCGCCCTTGCTCATCGGCTCGCCCTCGATCGGCGGGACGTCGAGCGGAGACGGGAGGTAGTCGAGGACGGCGTCCAGCAGCGGCTGCACGCCCTTGTTCTTGAAGGATGAACCGCAGAGGACGGGCGTGAGCTTGATGTCGAGCGTCGCCTTGCGGATGGCGCGCTTCAGCAGGGCCGATGGGACCTCGGCATCCTCGAGGATGAGCTCCAGGAGCTCGTCGTCGTAGTGGGAGACCTCCTCGAGCAGGTGCTCGCGCGCCGCCGCGGCGGCGTCCGCGTGCTCGGCGGGGATCTCGATCACGTCCTGGTCCTTGCCGAGATCGTCCTTGTAGACGATCGCCTTCATCTCGACGAGGTCGATGATTCCGAGGAAGTCCGACTCCGCGCCGATCGGCAGCTGGATCGGCACGGGATGTGCGCCGAGGCGGTCGATCATCGTCTGCACGCCCTGGTCGAAGTCCGCCCCGATGCGGTCCATCTTGTTGATGTAGGCGATGCGCGGGACGTGGTACTTGTCGGCCTGGCGCCAGACGGTCTCGGACTGGGGCTCGACGCCCGCGACCGAGTCGAAGAGCGCGATCGCGCCGTCGAGCACGCTCAGCGAGCGCTCGACCTCGACGGTGAAGTCGACGTGGCCCGGCGTGTCGATGATGTTGATGCGGTGGTCTTTCCACTCGCAGGTCGTCGCCGCGGACGTGATCGTGATGCCGCGCTCCTGCTCCTGCTCCATCCAGTCCATCGTCGCGGCGCCCTCGTGGACCTCACCGATCTTGTACGTGCGCCCCGTGTAATAAAGGATGCGTTCGGTGGTCGTGGTCTTGCCGGCGTCGATGTGCGCCATGATCCCGATATTCCGGGTCTTCTCGAGTGGGAACTTACGTGGCATATCTGTTCTACGTCTTCTTCGATTCGGGCGTGAAAAAAGGGCCCACGGGCCCCAGCGCACTACAGGTCGTGTGGCCTGGCCGTCGCGCTATGTGCTCGAGGTCTCCATCCTGGTGCACTGAGCTTTCACGCGGATGGCGCGCATGAGCGCCACTCCCCGCGAAGCGAAGGGCCACGATAGCAGAAAGAACCTTGGCCTCCCGGCCTCGATAAGCGCGATTCGCGCGGTCCGGATCGGCCTCGCCGCGGCGGCTCTCGGAGGGGTCCTCTGCCTCGTTGTCGCGACGTTCTCGACGGTCATCGAGATCACCGTCGGGACCACGTCGAACATCGCCGCGTTCGACACCCACCTGTCGGGCTACGACCGTCACTCGGTCGCCCTGATCGTGATCGCGCTGTTCGCGCTGGCGATGGCGCTCGGCGGTCTGCGCGGCGCGCGGCCCGCGATGGCCGCGGTCGCTGCCGCGGGGATCGCGGTCCTGCTGATCGCGCTCATCGGCGATCTGCCCGACGTCCACAAGACCGGCCAGATCGGCCAGCTCTACGAGAACGCGAGCGCGGCGCCGCGGATCGGTTACTACCTCGAGACGCTCGGCGGTGCGCTGCTGCTGCTGGCGGGCGGCGGGCTGCTGATCTCCTCCCCGTCTCCCGGGCCGGCGGACCCGGAGGCCGAGCAGTGAAGCTCGCGGCCGCCGTCTTCCCAACCGACGAGACGCTCGCTCCCGGCGAGGTCGCCCAACTGCTCGAGGAGCGCGGCTTCGAGTCGCTGTGGTTCCCCGAGCACACGCACATCCCGGCCTCGCGCGACACGCCCTACCCGGCCGGCGGCGAGCTGCCGAGCGTGTACTGGCACACGCTGGACCCGTTCGTGGCGCTAACCGCCGCGGCCATGGCGACGACCACGCTGCTGGTCGGAACGGGCATCTGCCTGGTCGTCCAGCGCGATCCGATCGTCACCGCCAAGGCGGTCGCGACGCTGGACCGGCTGAGCGGCGGGCGGTTTCTCTTCGGCGTCGGCGCCGGCTGGAACCGCGAGGAGATGCGCAACCACGGCACCGATCCGCGCACGCGGATGAAGCTGATGACCGAGCGCGTGGAGGCGATGCAGGCGATCTGGACCCAGAACGAGGCCTCCTACCAGGGAGAATTCGTGTCCTTCGACCGGATCTGGTCATTCCCCAAGCCCGTGCAGTCACCGCACCCGCCGATCTGGGTCGGCGGCAACGGCCCGACCGTCGAGGACCGTGTCCTGCGTTTCGGCCACGGCTGGATGCCCAACGTGAACGACGACGACGAGCTGCTCGGGCGGATCGCCCGGCTGCGCGAGCGGGCGGGCCGCGACGTCCCGATATCGATCAACGCCTCGCCCCGCCGCCCAGAGCGCCTGGCGCGCTACGCCGAGGCCGGCGTCGAGCGAGCGATCTTCTACCTGCCCTCGGCAGGCCGCGACGAGATCGAGCGGCGGCTGGACGATGTCCAGGATTCGTGGGCGCAGCTGACCGGTTCGGGCTGAGCCCTCCCAGCCTCAAGCGCTGCTCATCGGGCGCCGATACGTCTGCGTGGCTCCTCGCGCCTCGCGACTGCTCGCTCCGCTGCTGATCGGGCTCTTGGCCGCCTTCGTGCTCGCGCGCATGACGCTGCTCACCCAGGCGTTCACCGACTACGAGCTCGAGGCCGAGCCGGCGTTCGGCGCGCTGCGCGCCGGCCATGTCGGCGGATTCCTCCAGGCGCTGCCTGCCTACGGCGGCTCGCTGATCCTGCGCGCGCCGTTCGCGCTGCTTCCCGGACTGTGGCACGGCGGCGGGCTGGCGGTCTTCCGCGCCGTGGCGGTGCCGGCGTTGGTGGCGACCGTGGCGTTCGGCGTCGTGCTCTGGAGCCACCTTGCCGGCGAGCGGCGGTGGGGCGGCCCGGCCGCGTGGCTGGCGCTCGCGCTCGTGGTCTTCAACCCCCTTTCGCAGTCGGCCCTCGAGACCGGACACTCCGAGGAGCTGCTCGGCGCTGTGCTGTGCGCCGCCGCGGTCGTCGCGGCGCTGCGAGACCGCCCGCTCGCCGCGGGGGTCCTGCTCGGCCTCGCGATGGCCAACAAGCCCTGGGCGATCCTCGCTGTGGTCCCCGTCGTTGCCGCGCTGCGCGGAGGACGTCTCAAGGCGCTCGTGGTGGCCGGCGGGGTGACGGCGATCGTCCTGGCGCCGATGGTCCTCTACGGCGGGGCCGCCGGCCGCGCTCACAGCGTCGCCACGGACTCGGGCACGATCTTCCAGCCGTGGCAGCTGTGGTGGTTCAGCGGGCATCACGGCGAGATCGTCCGCGGGCTCTACGGGGTGAAGGCCGGCTACCGCGCCAGTCCGGGGTGGATCTCCAGCGTCGGCCATCCGATCGTGGTGCTCATCCCGCTCGCGCTCTCGGCCGTCGTGCTGCTGGTCCGGGGCCGCGCTTGCCGCCGCGACGCGCTGCTGCTGCTCGCGCTGGCGCTGCTCCTGCGCTGCCTGCTGGATCCGTGGGACGCGTCCTACTACCACCTCCCCTTCCTGCTTGCTCTCACCGCCCACGAGGCCTTCGCGAGGCGCCGCGCGCCCGTGGCGGCGTTGCTTGCGTCGGCCGCCGCATACCTGACGATCGTCGGAGTCCAGGGCCACGTCAGTCCCGATGTCTCCGCGGCCATGTACCTGGCGTGGAGCGCGCCGCTGGCGCTCGCGCTGTCGGTGCGCCTGTTCGCCCCCGCGGCCTTCGCGCAAGCTGTGCGGCCTTTGCTTGCGGGCGCGGCCCGCCAGCTGCCGAGTCTCGCTCCCCTGGTCAGTCAGCCGGAACGCAGCTGGGAGCCCGTGCCGGGCCCATCAGCCGTGGCGCGCTAGCGGCTACCAGCGGTAGTGGGCGAAGGCCTTGTTGGCCTGTGCCATGCGATAGATGTCGTCCTTGCGCTTGTAGGCGCCTCCCTGCTGGGACACGGCATCCATGAGCTCGTTGGCGAGGCGCTGGGCCATCGTCTTCTCGCGGCGCTGGCGGGCGAACTCGACGAGCCAGCGGACGGCGAGCGTGCGCGAACGACGAGCGGGGACCTCGACCGGCACCTGGTAGGTCGCACCGCCGACGCGGCGGGAGCGGACCTCGAGGCTCGGCGTGAGCGACTTGATCGACGCCTCGAGCTGCTCGAGCGGATCCTTGCCGGTCTTCTCGGCGATGATCGCGAGGGCGTCGTAGACGATCTTCTCGGCCGTGGACTTCTTGCCGTCCAGCATCACCTTGTTGATGACCTGCTGGACGAGGCGCGAGCGATGGACGGGGTCCGGTTCGACCGGCCGGATGGTGGCTGCAGAGCGACGGGGCATGACTACTTCTTCTTCACGCCGTACTGCGAGCGCGCCTTCTTGCGGTCGCTGACGCCGGCGGCGTCGAGCGTCCCGCGGACGACCTTGTAGCGCACGCCCGGCAGATCCTTGACGCGGCCCCCGCGGACGAGCACGACGGAGTGCTCCTGCAGGTTGTGGCCCTCGCCCGGGATGTAGGCCGTGACCTCGATGCCGCCCGAGATCCGGACACGCGCGACCTTGCGCAGCGCGGAGTTCGGCTTCTTCGGCGTGGTCGTGTACACGCGGGTGCACACGCCACGGCGCTGGGGAGCAGCCACCTTCTTCTTGCGGCCCTTACCGGACTTGAGGCCCGGGGTGGACAGCTTCTTTGACTTCGGGTGGCGTCCCTTGCGGACGAGCTGGCTCGTGGTCGGCATGCGGCGCGTGATGGTAGCAACGTTCGGGCCATGGCCCGGGCCCGCCTACCCCTCGCGGGGGCGAATCTGGCGTACGTGGGCCCTCTTCTGTTCGCCATGCGGATACGAAAGGGCCCAGAGGGCCTCGTCACCGATCAGTGGGGAGTGATGACCCGTGCGCAGTTGCGCGCTCACGGGTTCAGTGACACCGCGATCGCGAGACAACTCGACGCCGGAGCCCTTCACCGGCTGTACCGCGGGGTATTCGCCGTGGCTCCCGCAGCGGTGCTCAGACCGGAGGGGCGCTGGCTTGGCGCGGTGCTGGCCTGCGGCGAGGGAGCAGCGTTGAGCCATCGAAGTGCGGCAGTGTGCTGGGCGCTGCTGGAGGAGCGGTGGGCATTCGTCGACGTAACCACGAGCGCTCGCGGCAGGAAGGGCAGCGAGGGGGTCAGGCTCCATCGCACACGCCGGCTGGACGCCTCCGATGTGGTGGTCGTGCGGAGAATCCCGGTGACGAGCGTGGAGCGGACGCTGATGGATCTCGCCGACGTTGTGCCGCTTCCTCTGCTGCGGCGCGCCG
>JAWVFZ010000469.1:0-5513 GCA_033855555.1 Solirubrobacteraceae bacterium | reverse complement strand
AGACGTTCGCCGCGATGACCGAGCGCTTCTCCGCGCAGGAGATCATCGAGCTCCTCCTCGTCATCGGCCAGTACATGACGCTCGCCCGGGTCATGGCGACGGCGCAGATCGACATCGACGAGCCGATCGGCACCTCGCTCCTCGAGGGCTAGCGGCGATCACTTCGGGCGGAGCGCCCGGCGGTTGCGTTGGAGGTCTTCGAGTTCGAGGTCCACGGCCAGCACCTCGAATTCGTCTGCCGTGGTTAGGAAGCCGGCCCAGTCGCGGTCCCGCAGCGCCTTGGCGACCTTCACGAACATCCGGCGCGGCGCCGCGTCGTCCATCGCGGAGCTCCAATGCTGGTTGAGCACGGCGCAGTCCTCAGCGAACGCGTCGCCCAGAAGCTCATCCGGATCGGTGTCCATCAAGCCCCATTCGGCGGGGTTGAAACGGACGAGTGGATCGTCGTCGAGGTCGTCTGCTGTCGCCAGTCCCACCGACGGCGGCAGCGGCGGGTTGCCTTCCGCGTCGTAGAGGATGCCGAGTGCCCAGACCGGCTCCGCGGGGGCACGCCGGGCGACCCAGGCGGCGATGCGGTCGACAAGCTCAGCTTCGACGCGGCGGCGAACCGGGGCTACGCCACCCTTCGGTGGGCGCACGTAGACGACCGACCGCTTATCGCCGGCCTGGCGGTAGATCCGCTTCACCTCGCCGTCGGTGTCCCATTCCACGACCTGAAAGTGGGGATCGCCATCCGGGTGCCGGACGTCGACCCGCGTGAGGCGAGCTCCCTCGTACGTGAACCGCTCCTCGTAGCACCAAAACGCGGTGCGGTCGCGGAGGTACCACGAGCGCATCGCGGCGAGCCCGACGTGCCCGGGCTCCGGCGCCGCCATCCGGATCAGCTCGACAACACCGAGGGGCCAGTGCATGTGCATCTGGACCGGACCCGCGGCCCCTTCAACGAGGATCGTCTCGTCTTGCACCCCGGGTTGCGGCCAGCTCCGGAACCGCCGCGCAACGACCACCCTGCCCGCGTCGTCCCAGCCGAATAGGTCACGAGTGGTGCGGTCTTCGGGCTCCGGAAGCTCACGCGTCTTGGGCCGCTCACCGTGAACGCGCTCGCTGAACAGCGGCTCCAGTCGCTCCCAGCCGGCGTAGACCGGTCCCCACGCCCAGCGGACCACGGCGGACTCCGCAGCCTCGCGGTGGCTCTGGATGTCGGCCTCGACCTCGGCCCACGATCGCCCGAGCAGGCGCGGTGCCGGATCGTCGCTCATCGACGCGTTTCTACCTCGTAGACCCCGAAGCGCGCAACGGAGCGAAACGTCCGCTTCAGATACTCGTCCAGCACGTGCACCCCGCTCGACCGCCCTGCCGGGTTGTCCTCGCGCAGGGTCGCGCGCGGGTCGTGCCAGACGACGACGAGCCTCGTCCCGGCAAGCTCCCGCACCATCTCCCGCTGCACCTTCGCTGTCGTCACGATCCCCGGCTGCATGACGTCGTAGCGCGTCGGGTTGGGGCGGTCGAGGATCACGTTGAGCAGCGGGTCGCCGGCATGGACGAGGTCGTGGCGCGGGTTGGCGACGAAGACCGGGGCGCCCGGCGGCACGCGGGCGCGGACGAACGGGACGAGACCGCGCAGCGCCTGCGCGTCGGCGCGCTCGGTGCGGACGCCGTCGCCGACGCCGCCGGGGACCGCGGCGAGCGCCGGCTCATGCAACAGCCGCCCCGCCTGGCGCTCGAAGCCGTGGACCGCGATCAGCCCCAGCAGCACGGCCAGGACCCAGCGCGGTGCACCGGCGCGCGCCGCGGCGGCGCAGGCGAGCAGCACGGCGAGTGCGACGGCGAGCGGCACGAGGTGGAACTCGTCGGCGCGGGCGAGCAGGTAGCCGAGCCCGACCAGGGCGAGCGGCGCAAGCGCCCAGCGCACGCGGCCGAGCACCAGCCACGCGGCGCCCCCGGCCACCAGGATTGCCGGCATCCAGAACTCGAGCAGCTTGTTCGGGTCAGCGCCCACGTGCGGGATGAGCGGGAACGGGAGGCGCTGCAGGCGCTGCTCGTCGACGAACCCGACCGTCTGGGGCAGCATGTCCCCGCCGAGCGCCACCACGAACGGCCCGAGCGTTGCCAGCGCCACCAGCGCGGCGGCCCCTGCCACCCTGCGGCGCTCCTCCCCTGCCTCCAGGAAGGCGCCGATCGCGCAGGCGATCCCGATCTCCGGGCGCAAGAAGCATGCTGCCCCCGCCAGCGCCCCTGCGCTGCGCGCCCGCGCGGGCGCCAGCGCGATCGCCCCGAGCCCGAGCGCCAGCGCCGTGGCGTTGGGCCCCGGCCCGGTCGGGAAGGCCATCGCCCCGGCCGCCGCCGCCCACCCGGCCAGCGCCCAGCCCGCGGGCGCACGCCGGCGGACCAGCACGTAGACGAGCAGCCCGACCGCAATGTCCACCGCCACCCGGACGATCCGCCAGGCAAGCAGCGACGGGCCGAAGAGCTTCACCAGGCCGGCCAGAAGCAGCGGCTGTCCCGGGGCGTAGTTGCACCAGAAGTCGCGATAGGGCGCTTGGCCGTCCGCGATCCGCCCGGCCCAGGCCAGCATCAGCCCCTCGTCATGGGGCGCGACCTGCCAGAGGATCGTGCAGCCCGACAGCACGAGCGACCCGGCGCCCAGAAGCAGGGCGCGACGCAGCGTCATCAAAAGCCCGACCGCGGGTGGCCGCCGGCCCGCGGACCGCGCCAGGCCCGCCGCGGCACGGCGTCCTCGACGCGCACCGGGCGCGACCGCCAGGCGGCGCGCTCGCGCATTCCCGAAGGCACGAGCCGCAACCCGGCGCCCAGGCCGCGCAGATGCTCGCCCAGCCGCCCGGCCTGCGCAGCGCGCACCAGCCACGCGGTCTGGCGGTACAGCAGCAGGCCGAGCCAGCGAGCGGGCCAGGCCTTGCTCACGAGCAGCAGCGTGTTGCGCGCGGTCCAGTAGCCCACCGGCTGCGCGAGCTGCCCGGACGATCCCCGCCCGGCGTGACGCGCGACCGCCCGCGGCTCGTACGCGCACCGCCAGCCGGCCATCCGCAGGCGCAGCGCCAGGTCGACGTCCTCGAGGTAGGAGAAGAAGCGCTCGTCGAACGCGCCTACCTCGCGCACCGCCTCGCGCCGGTACAACGCGGCGCCGGCGCACGCGCCGAAGACCTCGCCCGGCACGTCCCAGCGCCCGTCGTCGGGCAGGCCGTGGCCGCGCTGCTCGCAGACGCCGTCGCGGCGCAGCACGTCACCGCAGTCGTCCAGGACGCCGGGGTCGCCGAGCCGGACCATCTTGCAGGCCGCGGAGGCAAATCCCGGGTCGGCCTCCAGGCGCGCCGCCATCAGCTCGATCCAGTCGGGCGCGAGCTCGACGTCGGTGTTGACGAGCGCGACCAGATCCGTCCGGGCGGCGAGCAGCCCCCGGTTGGCGGCGACCGCGAAGCCCGTGTTGCGCCCTTGGGCGAGCACCCGGACGTCCGGAGCCTCACGCGTCAGCCAATCGAGCGTCCCGTCGGCCGACCCGTTGTCGACGACGATGAGCTCCGCGGGCGCCTGCGTCTGGGCAGCGAGCGATGCGAACAGCCCGGGTAGCCAACGCTCGCCGTTCCAGGCCGGGACGACGACGGTCACCGGCAGGGCCATGGTCAGCCCTGCGAGATCGCCAGACCGCGCGCCCGGCGGGGGCGGGGCCGCGGCGGCCGCTCGGCCTCGAGCGCCTGGTCTACGAGCGCCCGCACGCCGTGGCGGAAGTGTGCGACGTCGTAGCGCCCGGCGTTCTCGACGCACGCGGCGGGATCGACCGCGAGCGGGTCGAAGCCGCGCACCGCGGCTGCGAGCGCTCCCGGCTGGGGCTGGTCGAAGAACGCGCCGGTCTCGCCCTCCACGACCGTCTCGCGCACACCGCCCTCGCGCAGCGCGATGACCGGGCGGCCGGCTGCCTGGGCTTCGACGGCGGCGATTCCGAACTCCTCGGTTGCGGTCACGACCAGCGCGCGGGCCGAGCTCAGCAGCGCAGCCGCCTCGATATCGGTCACGCGGCCCGTGAAGCGCACGGTCGGCCCGGCGAGCCGCCGCAGGCGCCGGGCGTCGGGGCCGTTGCCGACGATCGTCAGCGGCCGCTCCAGCTCGTTGAACGCCTCGATCGCGAGGTCGATGCGCTTGTGTGGCATGAGCTCGGAGAGCACGACATAGTCCTCCCCCACCGGCCCGGGCCGGAAGCGCTCGGTCTCCACCGGCGGGTACAGGACGCTGGCGTCGCGCCCGAAGTAGCGCTTGACGCGCTTGCGCGTGGTCTCGGAGTTCGCGGCATAGAGGTCCACCCGCTGCGCCGCGATCCAGTCCCACTGGCGCCAGCGCTGGAAGACGAAGCCGAGCATCGCGCGGCGCACCGGGTCGTATTCGGCGAGGGTCGCCTCGCGCGCGTTCCAGGCGTAGCGAAACGGGTTGTGGCAGTAACAGATGTGCACGGCGTCGGCGTCCGCGATCACACCGTGCGCCCAGGCGCTCGAGGACGAGATCACAAGGTCGTAACCGCGGAGGTCGAGCGCCTCCATTGCGTAGGGGTACAGCGGCAGCAGGGCGCGGAAGGTCCGCGCATCGGGATGGACGCGCTGCAGGAACGACGTCGTCATCTTGCGGTCCGCGAACCGCTGCTCGGTGCCCCGCTCGTCGTAGACCGCCGTGAACAGATCGGCCTCCGGGAACAGGTCGCAGAGCGCCAGGAAGACACGCTCAGCGCCGCGCACATCGAGCAGGAAGTCGTGGACCAGGGCAACCCGCCGGCTCTCCATTGGGGGCGACTCTATGCGACCTCGCGGTCAGGGCTAGGGTGACGCGGGTGAGAATCGCCGTCGACGCACGCGCGCTGCTCGCCGGGCGCGGCGTCGCCCGCTACCTGCGGCGACTCCTGTCCGCGCTGGCAGAGGGGTTTCCACAGGAGGACTGGCACGCATTCGTGCCAGGACGAGCCGTCGTAGAGGCACCCGAGGGCGTCCACCTTCACCGCCATCCGCTTGGAGGCCGGTGGCTCTTCGGCGCGGCCGCGGTCCTCGGCAGGCCGCCGATCGACGCCCTCTGCGGCGGCGCGGACGTCGTCTGGATCCCGGCGCCGGCCCCCGTCGCGCCCGGCCGCGCCCCATATGTCCTGACCGTCCACGACCTCTCCTTCGAGGATCGCCCCAGCGACTTCACGGCCTACGAGCGCCTGTGGCATCGCCTCGCCCGCCCCGGCCGGCTGGCGGCCGGCGCGGCGCGCGTGATCGCCGTGTCCTCCGCGACCGCGGCGGAGGCCGCCCGCTGGGGCGTCCGTGCGGAGGTGGTCCTGTCGGGTGTCGACCACCTCGCCCACGAGCCGCCGCCAACAGGCTCCCCGCACAATTTCCTCGCGGTCTGAGCGCTGGAGCCGCGCAAGGCGCCAGACCTGCTGATGCGGGCCTTCGCACGCGCCCGCGCCTCCGGGCTGGACGCCGAGCTCTGGTTTGCCGGCGAGGGGCGCATCGCCGTCGGCGGCGCGGGCATAC
>JAWVFZ010000468.1:0-2855 GCA_033855555.1 Solirubrobacteraceae bacterium | reverse complement strand
ACCGTGCAGGCGCGCGTGCTGGACCTGCTGGCCACGGCCTCGCGCGAGCGCGGCGTCGCGCTGCTGCTCGTCACGCACGACCTCGGTGTGGCCGCGCGCGTCTGCGATCGCATCGCCGTCGCGTATGCCGGGCGGATCGTCGAGGTCGCGGGCGCGGCGGAGATCCTCGGGGCGCCGCGCCATCCCTACGCGCTCGGCCTGCTGGCGAGCCGGCCGCGCATGGACGGGCCCGTCGCCGGCGGAGCGCTGCCGACGCTGCCCGGGCGCCCGCCCGACCCGCGCAACCCGCTCGCCGGCTGTGCCTTCGCCCCGCGCTGCCCCGCCGCCGACGCGCTCTGCGCGCGGCCGGTCCCCGTGCACGGCGACGCGATCGCGCGCGACGAATGCCATCACCCGGGGATCCTGCGACGCTGGCCCGAGGGCGGGCCCCACGCCGGGCCGCCGAGCCGGCTGATGCTCAAGGCCGCCACCCCGGCCGAAGCGCCGGCGCTGCTGCTGGCCAACCCGCCCGAGCCCGCGCTCGTCGTCGCCGGCGCCGTCAAGGAGTTCACGCGCCCGCGCCGCCACCCGTTCGCCTCGGCGCCGGCGCCGCTGCGCGCCGTCGGCGGCGTCAGCCTCGAGATCCCGGCCGGCGGGGCGCTGGCGCTGGTCGGCGAATCGGGCTCGGGGAAGTCGACGCTGCTGCGGATGGTCGTCGGCCTGCTCGAGCCCGACGAGGGGCGCATCGGCCTCGGCCCCGGCGCCCCGCCGCAGCTGATCTTCCAGGACGCGGGCGCGTCGTTGACGCCGTGGATGCCGATCGGCGACCAGATCGCAGAGCGGCTCGCCGCGCTTGGAGTCCCGCGGGAGGAGCGGACGGCGCGCGTCCACGCCACGCTCGAGGCCGTCGGACTGGAGGCCGACGCCGCCCGCTCCGTGCCAGGGAAGCTGTCGGGGGGCATGCGCCAGCGCGCCGCGATCGCCCGTGCGATCGCGGTGCCGCCGGCGCTGCTTGCCTGCGACGAGCCGGTCAGCGCGCTGGACGTGTCGCTCGCAGCACAGGTGCTCAACCTGCTCTGCCACCTGCGCGCGCAACTCGGGATCGCACTGCTGTTCGTCACCCACGACCTCGCCGCGGCGCGCGCCGTCGCCGACGAGGTCGCGGTGATGAAGGAGGGCGTCCTCGTCGAGCGCGCGCCGACCGCGCAGCTCTTCGCAGACCCCCAGCATCCCTACACGCGCGAGCTGCTCGCCGCCGTTCCCGACATCGCGGAGGCGGCATGAGCATGACGCCGCTCGCCCCCGCCGCTCCCGCCCGCCTGACGCTGCGCCGCGGGCGCGCACGGCGGGGCCTCCCGGCCCGCTCGCCGCAAGGCGTCGCGGGTGCGCTTGCGCCCGTCGCGATCGTCACGCTCGTGTGCCTCGCGCTGCCGCTGCTGGCGCCGCACGGCAGCCTCGACATCACGAAGACGGGCGCGCTGCACGGCCTCAGCGGCTCGGCGTGGCTCGGCACCGACGACATCGGGCGCGACATCCTCTCGCGCGTCCTTTACGGGATCCGGACGTCCTGGCTCTCGGCGCTGGCCGTGATCGTCGTCGGCGCCGCGATCGGGTCGCTCGTCGGCGCGCTGGCGGGCTCGTTCGGCGGCTGGGTCGACACCGTGCTGATGCGCCTGACCGACCTGTTCCTCTCGCTGCCCGCGCCGGTGCTCGCGATCGCCGTCATCGCCGCGATGGGGCCGAGCCTCTTCCACACGCTGCTGGCGCTGAGCATCGTGTGGTGGCCCTGGTACGCGCGGATCGTGCGCGGCGAGGTGCGCGCGCAGGCGTCGCGCCCGCACGCCGAGGCCGCCCGCCTGGCCGGTGTCGGGCGCACGCGCCTGATCATGCGCCACCTGCTGCCCGGGGCGATCGCGCCGGTCGTCGTGACGATGTCGCTCGACGTCGGCAACCTGATCCTCGCGCTCGCCGGCCTCTCGTTCATCGGCCTCGGCGCGCCCCCGCCGGCCGCGGAACTGGGCGCGATGAGCGCGCGCGGCCTCCAATACCTCTTCGGGCACCCGTGGGTGCCGATCGCCCCTGCCGCGGCCGTGGCGCTCCTGGCGCTCACGGCGAACCTCCTCGGCGATCTGGTCAATCGCCGTCTAGACCCCCAATGAACAAAGGACGAATCCCGATGACCCTGTCACCACGTGTCGTACCGGTGGTGCTCGTAGCGCTCGGCCTCGCCGTCAGCGGGTGCGGCGCCAAGACCAAGAGCTCCGGCGCGACGGCGGCGGGCACGACCGCCGGCGGCGCCTCCAACGCGGTCCTGCGGATCCCGTACCTGGGGGACATGTCGGTCCCCGACCCCGACGTCTTCTACGACATCGAGGGCAACTCGGTCATCCTCAACTCCTACGACGGGCTGCTGCGCTACGCGCCCAGCTCGACGAAGATCGTCGGCGACCTCGCCACGAGCTGGACGGTCTCGCCGGACCGGCTCACCTACACCTTCAAGCTGCGCCCCGGGGTCAAGTTCCACAGTGGCGCGCCGCTCACCGCCAAGGCGGTCAAGGCGAGCTTCCAGCGGCGGCTCGCCGTCGGCCAGGCGCCCGCCTACATGCTGCAGCCGATCGCGAGCATGACCACGCCCGGGCCGCTGACGTTCGTCGTCAAGCTCAAGCACCCGGTCAACCCGTTCCTCGCCTACATGGCCTCGAGCTGGGGGCCGAAGATCATCGGCCCGGCCGCGATCGTCACGCACGCGGGCAAGGACCACGGCCAGAAGTGGCTGAGCACGCACGAGGACGGCACCGGCCCGTTCAAGCTGACCGGCTTCGCCCGCGGGCGCCAGTACGAGCTCACCCGCAACGACGCCTACTGGGGCGCCAAGC
>JAWVFZ010000467.1:0-4892 GCA_033855555.1 Solirubrobacteraceae bacterium | reverse complement strand
GTAGTCGTGGCCGATCCTGTCGGAGAGGCCCGTGGCGAAGATCGCGACGACGGCGACGATCAGGGCTCCGCCGGTCACCAAGCCCGTCGTCCGGCGCGACAACATTGGTGCCTCGATGCCCGCAACCCTGGCGTCGACCGGGGCAAGCAGCAGCCGGAGCAGCGCCGCTGCGAGGGCGCACCCTGCGACGACCGCCGCGACATGGTGGCCCTGCGCGACGGCAGCCGGGCTCGTCGGGTCGGCGGCCGACAGCAGCGTCGCGTGGTAGGCGCTCACCAGCGCGATGGCGGCAGGTCCCGCGCCGGCGACTGCTGCGCCGAGCAGGCCCCGCGGCCGGGCCAGCACGACGAAGACCAGCACGGCGATGACGCAGGCCGCGATCGCCCCCCGTGAGAACGTGAAGTACAGCGTCGTCGCCGTGACGGGCAGGCCCGCGGCGCCCAGCGCGCGCACCCAGGCGGCTCCGCGCTCGTCGCTCGCCAGGAAGAGGCAGAAGATCACCCCCAGCGCGGCGACCAGCCCCAGGGTGTTCCAGTAGGTCAGCGGGTAGCTCAGACGGTCGGTGGCGAAACCGGGGTTCGTGACGAGCACGTCGGGCAGCACGCGGCTCATCAACGCCGCGCCGCAGACCGCCACGAGGCTGAGGGTGAACGCCCGCGCCATCCAGCGTGTCTCGCGGTAGGTCCAGCGCATCGACCCGAACAGGACGAGGATCAGCAGGTACATCAGGATCCGGTCGAACTCCACGAGCGCGCGCCCCAGCGCATGGGACCACAGCGCCGATCCGAGTCCCCACAGCGCGTAGAGCGCGAAGGCCGCCGCCGCGATCGCGAGCGGGCGGCTGTAGCCGGCGAACGGGGTCTCGGCGACCGTCGTGCGCAGCACCAGGATCTGGGCCAGCACGAGGGCCACGAGCGCCGGTGTGGCGGGGAAGAAGCCGCCGGCATGAAACGAGAGGTACGCGGTGAACGCCGCAGGCAGGACGATCAGGGCGACGGTGCCCAGGCGGGCCAGTGCCGGATCCGGCGACGCCGCCTCCCCTTCGCGCGTCATGTCGGGATTCTGGCCTGTCTCGATAAGGAAATGGGCCGATCGTGCGTATAAGGCTCCGATGCACGATCACGACGATCTCCCCGACGAGCTGCGAGACGTAGCCGATCGCTTGCGCCGGGAGGCCACGCGGCCGACCGCGATGGAGCTCGATCACCTCAAGCTGCGCGCGATGCACAGCGCACGGAGCCATGCCCACGGACGGAAAGGCACGTTCATGAAGTCGAGACTTGCGACGATTCTGACCATCGTCGGTCTGACGATCGGCGCCGGTGGCACGTTCGCCATCGCTGGCGGCGGCGGCAGCGACGGCGGCAGCGCTGCCAAGACCCAGTACAAGCCTGGCAAGGGCTGTGGCGACCAGAACCATCCGCCGAGCCACCCGAGCCCGGAGTGCAAGTAGTCCCAGCCGAGAGAGCATCCACGCGGGCGGGTAGCGTGACGCCCGCGTGGCGTCTCCTGGTCCCGACTTCGCCTCGGCATACGAAGATCACGTATGGCAGGTCTATGGATTCTTCGCCTATCGCGTGGGCTCGCGCGAGCTGGCGGAGGACCTGACCCAGCTCACGTTCGAACGCGGCTGGCGGGCATGGGGACGGTACGACCCGCTCCGGGCGCAGGTGAGCACCTGGCTGCTGACGATCGCGCGCAACCTGCTGATCGACCACTACCGCTCCTCCGGCGCCGCGTGGACGATGGAGCCCTTGCACGACACCGCCGAGCAACACCTGCCGACGGCTGAGCTCACCCCCTCACTGGGGGTCACCCCGGAAATGGCGCGAGCACTGGCCACACTTGATCTGCGCGCGCGGGAGATCGTCGCGCTGCGCTACGGCGGCGACCTCACCGGGCCGGAGATCGCCGAGATCACGGGCCTGTCGCTCGCCAACGTCCAGCAGATCCTGAGCCGCTCGCTGCGGCAGATGCGCCTACACCTGGGTGACGGCGACGAGCAGGAGGATCCCGCCGGCGAGGGTCAGACCGCCGATCCGGTGGCCTAGGCGGGCGGGACGGCTCGGCGGCGCGAACGCCGCGCCGAGGCGCCGGCCCAGCGCACCGCGCCATCCCGGATCGGGCAGCGGCTGCTCGAGCACGATGTCCTCGTCCTCGCTCATCCGTTCAGGAACAGGTTGGAGCGCGGGTTGAGCCGGCGGACGCGGTCGAAGTCCGCAAGCGCCGCGGGCACGAGGCCCAGCTCGGCCTCGACGCGCGAGCGCACGAACCAGGTGCGCCAGTTGGTGGGCTCGTCGCGCGTCGCCGCGCGGGCGGACTCCAGGGCGGCGCCCAGCGACCCGCCGCGCTCCAGGAGCAGCGCCTGCTGGAGCTTGGGCGAGGCGGCGTAGGGCTGGATGCGCTGGGCGTCGGCTGCATCGTGCAGGGCCGCGGGCGCTCGCGACGCGGCGGCCGCCTGGCTGGCGCGCAGGTTCGCCGCGCCCGCCATCGTCGATCCGATCACGGGAAGCGCGAGCACTGCGAGCACGACGGCGACGACCCGGGTCGGGACAGAGCTGACCGCCGTCGGCTCGCGCCGCCCGACGGGACCGAGGCCGCCGGCATCCTCGGCCGCGGCGTCGAGATCCGAGCGCCCTGCGAGGGCGACCGCGCCCAGCAGCGCGAGCACGGCGGCCATCGCGGCCATCTGCCAGATCCACTCGTACATGCCGGTGAACGCCCATACCCAGACGCCGGCCGTCGCCGCGGCCAGCAGGTTGCGGACCTCGGGCGGAGCCCGAAGCGCGCGCGCCGCGCCGCCGAACATCAGCAGCGCGACGAAGCCGACGATGAGCGCGAAGCCCACGAGCCCGAGCTCGCCGAGCGTCTGCATGTAGAGCGAATGCGCGTCGCGAACGAAGCCGACGGTCGTCCCGTTGCGGGCCCACCAGAACTCGAACGTCCCCGCGCCGGTGCCCTTCAGCGGGTGTGCCTGCTGGGCGTCGGCGGCGACCTGCCAGTACTGGTAGCGGCCGTGCGACGTCGCGGTCTGCAACCGCTGGAAGGGGCTTGCGTCACCGACATCGTGAGCGCTGCCGGGCGGCGCCTTGAACTCCTGCCACTTGTCGTCGAGCTTGCCGAACCCGCCCGCGCCGGCGGCCGCGGCAATCGCGACCACCAGCAGCACGGCGGTCGCGACGGCGAAGCGCCGAGGGCTCACGCGCGTCCACGCCGGCCGCTCCACGTGGCGGTCGACCAGGAAGATCGCGGCCTGCAGCAGCGCCACCCCGGCGCACACGAGCAGGACGAGCGGGAGGAAGTCGTCGCCTGCCTGCTTGGCGGCTGCCGTCGTCAGGCCGTCGCGCAGGATCGGGCGGTTGCCGGCGGCGGCGAGGAGGATCGCGGTGCCGCCGCCGCAGACGACCACCGTCGCGAGCCGGACGAGCCGCTCCTGCGACAGGGCGAGCCACACGGCCACCGCGATGCAGAACCCGATGACGCCGCCGCGGGATTCCGTGAAGTAGGCGACCAGCGCGAACACCGGAACGAGGCCGGCGGCGAGCGCCGACCAGGCCACTCGGCGCGCCTCGGCCGCGACGCCGAGCATCAGCGGCACGCCGATGCCCATCAGCGCCGCCAGCGCGTTCCAGTAGTTCAGGGGGTAGGCGAGGCGCTTGGAGTTGCCCAGGAAGGCCGCCTGGTCGTTGACCGGGAACCACGCCGGGTGCAGGCGTGAGAGCAGCGCGAGCACGCCGACGAGCCCGATCGCGCAGGCGACGCCGTTGAGCGTCTGCCGTGCGCTGCCCCGCCGCTGGGCGGCGAGCGCGAGCACCAGGAAGCCCACGTAGGTCGCGACCTTGGCGGCGTCGGCCCAAGAGCGCTCCGCGCTCTCGGACCAGCTCGCCGACATCGCCGTCCACAACGCAAAGCCGGCGAGCAGGCCCACCGCGACCCAGCCGGCGCGCGAGAGCCGCAGCGGCAACATGCCGACGGCGGCGCCGAGCAGCACCAGCCACCAGACGGCGACCCCGACCTGATCGCGGACGACCGCGTCGTAGCCGCCGTTGCTGAAGCTCAGGTAGCCGACGAGGGCGAAGCCCAGCAGCCATGCGGCAGTGCCCGCCCCGATGGCAGGCCGCGGGCGGCTGATGCGCAGGGCAGCAGTCTGTGTCGCAGCGGTCACGCACCTCCTCTTACGTGCGTGGGCCTGTCAGCCTGACGAGCGCGGCTTCGTACAACTCAGGCGATGAGGCGTCCAACCGCCATCCTGGTCGTCCTCATGCTCGCGGCCCCCGCCGCGGCGCTCGCCCAACGGCCCGCCACCAACGCTCCCCCGGGCAACTCGGCGATCGACGAATACCTCGAGTCGGTCCCGTCCGCCAACGGCAACACGCCCACCGGAAACGTGGTCGGCGCCAAGCCGAGGCCGCTCGCGGGGGCCGCGGGCCGCGCCCGGCGGGCCGCGGGCAAGGAGGGCAAGCGACTCGAGCAGATCGTCGGCGCGACGGCGCCGCAGAAGGCGCTTGATGCCGCGCGCCGCGCCAAGCCGGGCGCCGCGGTGCCCGGCATCGCCGGCATCGAAGCACCGGGCGCGAAGGGCCGCTCGCCGCTGAGCTCGGTCGCCGACGCGATCCTCACGGGCTCGGGCGGCGGCAACGGGATGGGCGCCGCATTCCCGGTCCTGCTGATCGTCCTGGCCGCCGGCACGCTCGTGCTCGGCCTGCGCCGCCGCCGGCCGCAGTCCTGATCCGGCGGACGCTCACGGTGGCCGTCGCGGCGGCTGTGCTGGTCCCGACGGCGGCGACGGCGCGCGGGCTGGACACCGGCTTCTTCGACGGCGTCTACACGGACCCCGACGCAGCCTTGCGCGACACCTGGCTGCAGCGGACCGCCGACGAGGCGGCGACGAT
>JAWVFZ010000466.1:0-8330 GCA_033855555.1 Solirubrobacteraceae bacterium | reverse complement strand
GCCGTCAAGGGAGCGGTCGTCGTCGCCGGTGCGCCCACGCCGGTGCGCGAGGCGCTCGTGCGCCGCACCCGCTCGACCGGCATGACCCGCGCCCTCTTCACCGCGCGGCTGCGCGGTCTGCCCGCCGGCGCCCTCGTGCGCGCGGAGGGGAACCTCCAGCTCTTCAGGTCTGTCGGCCTGACGGTGCGCTACCTGGAAGCCGTCAACCGCTTCGCCCTCACCATCGGCGCGGATGCGAACGGGCTGCGCGCTCGCTTCCGCGCGGCCGACGCGGCGGCCTCTCCGGACGACGTTCCGATTCCGCCCGGCGCCCAGGCGCCGGCGCCGCTCTTGCGCACCAATGGCGCGACCGTCGGCGTGCGCGACCCGCGCCACGTGATCCGCTTCGCGCTGCGTCGCCTCCAGGGGACCCAGCCTGGGATCAAGCGCCTGAACCGCGACGTGATCGACCAGCTGAGCCGTACCGCAACCGTCTGGTCGCCGGATCTGAGCGTCGTCACCGTGAGTGCTCCGGTGGCGGATCCGGGCCGGGTGGCGCGTGCGCTGAAGAGTCTTCAGCCGCTCATGGACCGCACGCTCGCCGCCGCCGGCGTGAGCGGAGCGCGCTATGGCGTGGTCGGCTCTCAGCTGGTGGTCACGACGAACCGCCTCGCGCCGCTCGCGCGGCTCGTCGCGGGCGGGTCCGGACGGATCAACGCGCTTCCCGGCGCGCTCGCCGGAGTGGTACGGGGACCGGTCCTACGCACCGAGCTGATCAAGCGCTTCGGGCTACCGTCGATCGCATCGCTCGCTCTCGGCGCGCTGGGGGATGTGACGTTCGCGGTGCACGCGGAACCGGGCGGGATCGAGGCCGCGGCGGATCTCGCGATCGGTTAGCGGTCCCAGGCCCGCAGGTCCGGCAGCGGGTCGATGAAGTGGCTGGCGGCGTTGACCCGCCAGCCGCCGACCCAGATCTCGAAATGCAGGTGCGGGCCGCGTGCGTCGCCGGTGTGGCCGACACGGCAGAGCTGCTGCCCGGCGGCGACCGGCGTTCCCGCGGGAACGGTGAACGTGTCCTTCTGGCAGTGGGCGAAGAAGAAGTCGCGTCCGTCGCCGGCGTGTTCCACCAGATAGAAGCCCGCGCTGTGGGCTTGGTAGTCGCGATAGAGGATCGTGCCGGCCAGCGGCGCGACGACCGGCGTCCCCTCGGCGGCGAGGACGTCCTGGCCCTGGTGCGTGTGGCCATCGCGTGGCGCGCCGATCCCGTCGCCGTAGGTGTGCGGTCCGGCGACCGGGAAGACGCCGCCGGCGGGGGGTGGCAGCGGCGGCGGCTTTGGCTTCGGTTTGGGCTTGGGGCGTCCGTGGACGACGAGTCCCGCGCGCGCCGCGCGCGCAAGCCCGGGGACGTGGAGGCTGACCGTCCAGCGTCCCGGTGGCAGCGTGGGCAGCGCCAGCGTCACGCGCCGCCCCGTCCGGATCGTGCGGGAGAGCGAGCGCGTCGTGCGCCCGCGGCGCAGCACGATGGACACCCGCATCCGGCGCGCGCCCTTGCGGTCCACGCGCACGACGACCTTGCCGCGCTCGATCGCGAAACGCCTCACCACGGGGCGCGGCGGGATCCGGCGCACCGCCTGGCCGTAGACGACGCCGCCGCTGGACGAATTCGGGACCGCGGTCCCGCCGTTGGAAGCCGCCGCAGGGGCGGCCAGCGCGAGCAAGGACATGCCGACGAGAACGGAGATCCGCACACAGTGAACGTCGACCTCTGCGCACTCCAGTTTCAGGACATACGCCTGGTTGCACAGGTTTTTGCACTTGAGACGCACGCCGTGGGAGGCTCGCGCCATGCGCCTGCGCCTCCTCGCCTTTCTCCTGATCGCCTTGGTCGCCGCCGCCCCCGGCGGCGCACCGGCCGCCAAGCCGAAGTCCCTCCATTGCGGGGCCACGAGCATCACCGTTCTCTTCTGGCCGCACGGGCACCCGGCGATCACCGGCGTGAACTTCCCGAAGATCAAGACCCCGCATCTCGAGGTCTACCGTCCCGACCCGCGCTATCTGGGCGGCAACTTCCTGCTCTACGTCGACGCGAAGGGCGTCATCGACCCCTCGAAGACGTTCTGCGGCAACGGTCCCCGCACCCCGTCCGGGGCGATCGCCAACGCCAAGACGATCACCACCAAGCGCGCGGTGACGTGTACCGCTTCGGCGGTGCAGGGCTTCGACGTCACGAGGTCCAAGGCGGGCGTGACGATCCGGGGCCGGGTCTCGTCCACGACGCTCTGGATCGCTCGCCTCCGCAAGAAGAGTGCCTCGAAGATCACGTTCGACAGCTCGGCCTGCCAGGCCGCGGCATCTCCCAGCTAGCGCTCCAGCATCCGCGCCATCACCTCGACGCAGCCCGGCTTGCTCAGCGGCTCGTTGAGGTTGCCGCACTTCGGTGACTGCACGCACGACGGGCAGCCCGCCTCGCACGGGCACTCACTGACGAGGCGATGGGCGTCCGCGACAAGGGTCTCGAACGTGCGGAAGCCCTGGCGGGTGATGCCCACCCCGCCGGGGTGGCCGTCGTAGATGAAGATCGTCGGGCCGCCGGTCTGCGGGTGGGCGTTGGTCGACAGGCCGCCGATGTCCCAGCGATCGCACATCGCCAGCAGCGGGAGGACCGCGATCTGGGAGTGCTCGGCGGCGTGCAGCGACCCGAGCAGGACGTCCAGCGGGAAGTCCTCGGCGAGCACGTCGGGCCCCAGCTCGTACCAGAGCGCCTGCGTCTGGAAGGTCGTCTGTGGCAGGTCGAGGCCCTGCAGATCGATCACCTCGTGATCGGGAAGGCGCTTGCGCTGGTAGGCCATCACCTGCTCGGTCACGCTGACCATCCCGAAGGACAACGTCACGCCGAGCGTCTCGCGCCGGTCCAGCAGCCGCTCGATGTGGGTGTCGGTCTCCTTCTTGGGCTGCGTGTACCACGCGCCGGTGAACGGCTGCACGAGCGCCTGGCGGCCCGCGACGTCCAGCTCGCGGACTTCGTAGGAGCGACCCTGGTGCAGGTAGATCGCGCCGTCGTGGGTCGTCGTGAACGCGCGCGCGGCCTCGACCGTGCCGAGCATCTCACCCGAGGAGATGTCGACGATCGCGAACGTGTCCGGCGAGGCTGAGCGCAGCGACACGCGCGCGGCCGGGTAGTCCTCGGGCTTGCGCAGCATGAACTTCCCGCGGCGCTGCACGAGCTCGCCCATCGCCTCGAGCTGCTCGGCGTACAGCCGCCAGCGCGGGCCCAGGAAGTCGGCGTCGGCGTCCTCGAGAGGACCTTCGTGGGCGGCGCAGAGCAGGTGCGGGAGGTGAATCTGCTCGGACTCGTGCTCGAGGATCGCCGCCTCGACCGAGCGGTCCAGGAACTCGTCGGGGTGGCGGCAGAAGAACTGGTCCAGCGCGTCCTCGCCGGCGACGTAGACCGCGAGCCCGCGCCCGCGGCGCCCGGCGCGGCCCCACATCTGGCGCAGCGAGGCGACCGTTCCGGGGAACGTCACGACGACGGCGGCGTCGAGCGCGCCGATGTCGATCCCGAGCTCGAGCGCGTCGGTGGTGACCACGGCGCGCAGCTCGCCCTCGGTCAGCCGGCGCTCGAGCTCGCGGCGCTGCTGGGGCGTGTAGCCCGCGCGGTAGGCGGCGACCGTGCCCGCCAGCTCCGGTCCCTCCTCCTCGAGGCGGTCGGACACGAGCTTGGCCACGAGCTCGACGGCCTTGCGCGACTTGATGAAGCAGATGCAGCGCGCGCCGCCGGTCACCAGGTCGAACAGGATGTCCGCGGCCTCACCCAGCGCGCTGCGGCGCTGCTGCAGCGCCTCGTCGATCACCGGCGGGTTCCACATCGCGATGTGGCGGCGCGCGTGCGGCGAGCCATCGCGGTCCACGAGCGCGATGTCCTCCAGCCCTGTCAGCCGCTCGGCCAGCTCGACCGGGTTGGCGATCGTCGCGCTTGCCAGCAGGATCCGCGGCGACGTGCCGTAGGCCGCCGCGATCCGCCGCAGCCGGCGCAGCACGTTGGCGACGTGCGAGCCGAAGACGCCGCGGTAGACGTGCGCCTCGTCGACCACGACGACCGCGAGGTTGGCGAAGTAGTCCGCCCACGATTGGTGGTTGGGCAGGATCCCGAGGTGGAGCATGTCGGGGTTGGTGAGGACGAGGTTCGCCTTGCGGCGGATCGCGGTGCGCTCCTCGCGGGCAGTGTCGCCGTCGTAGATCGCGGGCCGTACGGCCTTGCCGAGCCCGAGCGCATGGATCGCGCGCGCCTGGTCCTGCGCCAGCGCCTTGGTCGGATACAGGTACAAGGCGCGCGCCTTGGCGTCGGAGCACAGGACGTCGAGCGTCGGCAGGTTGAAGCACAGCGACTTGCCCGAGGCGGTGCCCGTCGTGACGATCATCGGGCCCGCCCAGGCGGCCTCCAGCGCCTCGGCCTGATGGACGTAGAGCTGGTCGATCCCCGCCCGCTCCAGCCCCTTGAGCAGGGTGGGGTGCAGGTCGCTGGGAAGCGCCGTGAGCTCGGCCGGGCGCGCGCCCTCGTAGGCCTGGCGCACGAGGCGCCCGTCCTCGCGCCCGGCGTCGATCAACGGCGTCCAGGGCTCGGTCTGAGGGGTCGCCGCCATGCGTTCCCATGCTAGACACGTGCCGTGCGCGTCCTCTATGCCGACCTGGATGGAACCCTGCTCGGTCCGGGAGGTTCCTTGTTCGCCGACACCGACAAGGTCCCGACGAACCTCGGAGCGCGCGCCGTGGAGGCCTGCCTGCGGGCCGATGTGGAGCTCGTCCTGATGAGCGGCCGCGGGCGCCACTCGCTCTCGGAGGACGCACGGCTCTTCGGCCAGACGAGCTACATCTACGAGGCCGGCGCGTGCGTGGTGCTCGACGGCGAGGAGCATTGGCTCACTGGCGATCTGAAGCCGGGGGGCGTCTCGATTCACGACCAGATCACCTCGACCGGCGCGCCCGCGCTGCTGCTCGAGCACTACGCGGGGCGCCTGGAGTACCACGACCCCTGGGCCGCCGGGCGCGAGGTCTCGCATCTCTTCCGCGGCCTGATCGACGCCTTCGAGGCCGCCGAGCTGCTCGAGCGCAACGGGATCAGCGGGCTGCGCGTGGTCGACAACGGCGTCGTGCACCGGCGCTCGCCCGCGCTGGACGGCTTGCCGCAGGTGCGCGCCTACCACCTGGTTCCCGAGGGGGCCGCGAAGGCGGCCGGGGTGGCGTTCCACCTGCGCGCGCGCGGCTTCGAGCGCACCGATGCGGTCGCGGTGGGCGACTCGCGCGAGGACCTGAGCTGCGCACCGCACGTCGGCACCTTCTGGCTCGTGGCCAACGCGGTGGAGAAGGATCCGACCATCCGCGACGCGATGGCCGAGTACGACAACGTGCGCGTAGCCGAGGCGTCCCACGGCGCCGGCGTCTATGAGGCGGTCGTGACGACGCTAGCCGGAGGCTGAGAGCGCCGCGCGCATCCGCGCCCGGACCCGCTTCCAGAAGCCGGCCTGCACCCGCACCCGCCGCCGCGCGGGGAGCGGCACCGTCGTGCGCACGAGACCGACCCAGGCGTCGAGCGGCAGCTCGGCCGAAATCAGGCGCGCGAGGCCGCTCGTGACGGGCGCCTCGATGCCCGCCTTCGTGAGCGCGCGGGCCAGCAGCGGCACCGACTCCAGCGCCTCGACCGCCTGCCCGATCCGTTCGGGGATCTCGGCCGCCGGAATGCCCTGCGCGAGCAGCTCGCCCGCGCGCCGGTTGCGCGACTGCGGCGCCAGCGCGGTGGCCACGAGATCGCCCGTGCCGGCGAGCCCGATCATCGACTCCGGGCGGGCTCCCTGCGTGGCGGCGAAGTGCCAGACCTCGGCGAAGATGTGCCCCGCCGCGGCGCCCGCGGCGTTCAGTCCCTGCGCCTCGGTCGCGCCGGCCGCCAGCGCCGCCGCGTTCTTGGCCGCTCCCGCCAGCTCCACGCCGACCGGGTCGTCGGCCTGCTCGCAGACGACGCCCGCGCGGATGAAGACGCCGGCGAGTGCCTCCGCCAGCGCCGGGTCCGCCGCGGCGGCCACGAGCGCTGCGCCCTCGTGCACCATCTCGCGCGCGTGAGCCGGCCCGCCGACGCAGGCGACGCGTTCGGCCCCGAACCGCTCGGTCAGGATCACGGTCGGCGCTGTGCCGTCAGGCGGGACGAGCCCCTTCGCCAGCGACACGATCGCCGCACCGCGCGGCAGGCCCGCGGCGGGAAGGCCGCTGATCACCGCGTCGAGGCCGCGCGAGGGGACGCCGAGAAAGACGTAGTCGGCACGCTGGATGCCGGCATCCACGCTCTCGACGCGCAGCTCGCGCGGAAGCTCCACGCCCGGCAGGTAGACCTGGTTCTCGCGGTCGGCGTTCAGCCGCTCGGCCTGCTCGGCTGTCCGCGCCTGCAGCGTGGTCCGGAAACCCCCGCGGGCGAGCAGCACGGCGACGGCAGTCCCGAACGACCCCGCACCGATGACGACCGCACGGCGCCCGCGCGGCCCGGGAAGGAGGAGCTGTGGCCGCGGGCGCTCCGGCACGCCGCGAGACTATCTGGGGCGGCGTCTCGGGAGAGCGGCGGGGGCGTTCAGTTCGGACGATCGCGGCGCGCCTGGCGCTGTTCGGGCATTGAGGGAAGGGAGCCGGCAGCGGCGGGGGACCTGGGCCCTTTTTTGCGCGCTATCCGCGAGTGAGAGGGCCCACGTCGGGGTGGTCTTGACTTCCTACGGCGCATCACGAGCTAACGCGTCGGCAGCACCGAAGCCAGATCCGCAGCCGCGTTTTCGATGGCCTCAAGCGTCGGTGCCTCGAGCACCCGCTGGAGATCGAGGATGCGCGCGCCGAAGGCGTCGAGCACGTTGGTGCCGACGACCGCGAAGCACGGGACGCCGGCCTGGCGCGCGCGCGTCGCGGCCTCGCCGAGCACCTTGCCCTCGAGGCTCGTCTCGTCCAGCTTGCCCTCGCCGACGATGACGGCGCCGGCGGCGCGCATGCGCTCGTCGTAGCGCAACGTCCCGAAGACGAACGGGGCGCCGGCCTCCAGGTGGGCGCCGAGCGCGGCCCACAGACCTCCGGCCAGGCCGCCCGCGGCGCCCGACATCGCGATGCCGCGCGGATCGCGTGGCCATCCTTCCGCCAGCCTCGCAAGCCGCTTGGAGAGCCGTCCGACGGCTGCCGCGTCCGCGCCCTTCTGCGGGGCGAACACGCGCGCGGCGTCCTCGAACGGGGTCCGCACGTCGCAGAGCACGACCAGCCGCGCGCCGCGCAGCCCGCCTGCCTCCTCGATTGCCGCGATCGCGCCCAAACCGCCGTCGGTCGTCGCGCTACCGCCCGCGGCGACCAAAACCACCTGCGCGCCTCGGTCGACCGCGGCGGCGATCAGCTCGCCGGTTCCGCGGCTGCTCGCGGCCTCCGCGTCGCGCTCGCCCGGCGCCACCCTTCCCAGCCCGCTTGCCTCCGCGACCTCCACGATCGCGGTCCCGCCGTCCTCGATCAGCCCGAAGCCCGCTGCGACGGTGCGCCCGAGCGGATCGGTGGCCTCGGCCCCCGCGGTCTCGCCGCCCAGAGCCGTCATCAGCACGGCCAGGGTTCCCTCGCCGCCGTCGGCCAGCGGGCAGAGGTCGGGCGGCGGGAAGCCCGCGCGCTCGAGGCCTCGGCCGAGCGCCGCGGCGACTTCCTGGGCGCTGAAAGTGCCCTTGAACGAGTCGGGCGCGACGAGGATCGGGCGCACGTACGGCATCCTTCCAGCATGGCCAAGGCCGACCACACCACGCTCGAGGCTGCCGGCATCGAGGTGCGCCTCTCGAATCCGAAGAAGCCCTACTTCCCCGACGTCGGCGTGACGAAGCTGGATCTCGCCGAGTTCTACCTCGAGTTCGCCGACCACGTGCTGCTGGGCCTGCGCGAGCGCCCGACGGTGCTCAAGCGCTGGGTCGACGGCATCGACGGCGAGCCGTTCTTCCAGAAGCGCCTCCCGCCGAAGCGCCCCGACTGGATCGAGTCGGCGACGATCACGTTCCCCAGCGGCCGCAGTGCCGAGGAGCTCGTACCGGTCGACGCGGCGCATCTCGTGTGGGCCGTCAACCTCGGCAACATCGACTTCAACCCGCACCCCGTGCGCCGCAGCGATCTCGACCATCCCGACGAGCTGCGGATCGACCTCGACCCGCAGCCCGACATTCCGTGGTCGCAGGTGAAGGAGGTGGCGATGTGCGCGAACGAGGTCCTTGCCGACCACGGGCTCGTCGGCTTCCCGAAGACGAGCGGCTCGCGCGGGATCCACGTCTACGTGCGCATCGAGCAGCGCTGGACGTTCACCGAGGTGCGCC
>JAWVFZ010000465.1:0-8630 GCA_033855555.1 Solirubrobacteraceae bacterium | reverse complement strand
TTCTCGCTGCTCGGGACGATGTACGGCGGCGACGGACGCGTCAACTTCGCGCTGCCGGACCTGCGCGGCCGCGTGCCGCTGCACTCGTCCACGATCCTGCAGGGCCAGAAGCTCGGCCATGAGTACGTCACGCTCACGCAGGCGCAGATGCCGACGCACACGCACCTCGTGAACGCGGACACGACGCAGGCACCGGCGGCCGACGGCAACCAGCCCAGCCCGAGCCGCCGGCTGGCGGCCTCGTCGCCCGGCAACGTCTACGGCGCCGCCCACAACCTGGCGCCGATGGATCCCGGTTTCGTCAGCAACGTCGGTGGTAGCCAGCCGCATTCGAACATGCAGCCCTTCCTGACCCTGTCGTGGTGCATCGCGATGCAGGGCATCTTCCCCGCGCAAAGCTAGGAGCAGGCAGTGTCGAATCCATACGTCGGGGAGATCCGCATGTTCGGAGGCAGCTTCGCCCCTGTGGGCTGGGCGTTCTGCAATGGCCAGCTCTTGGCGATCTCGGAGAACGAAGCCCTGTTCCAGCTCCTCGGGACGACCTACGGGGGCGATGGGCAGTCGACGTTCGGGCTTCCCAACCTGCAGAGCCGCGTCCCGCTCAACCAGGGCACCGGCGACGCCGGGACCACCTACGCGCTCGGCCAGACCGGCGGGGTCGAGACTGTGACGCTCACCAGCCAGCAGCTGCCAATCCACAGCCACCTCCCACAGGGTTCAACCGACCCCGCGACCTCGAGCAGCCCGCAGGACCGCGTGCTCGCGTCGATCTCGGCCGCAGGAACGCGCTCGGCCTACGGGACGGACGCGCCGTACGGGGCGCTGCACCCCAGCTCGCTGACGCCCGACGGCGGCAGCCAGCCACACGACAACATGCAGCCGTACACGGTGGTCAACTTCATCATCTCGCTGTACGGCGTCTACCCGAGCGCCGCCTAGAGCCATGTCCGAGCCATTCCTCGCAGAGATCCGCGTGATGGGATTCGACTTCGCCCCGACGGGGTGGGCCAAGTGCGATGGCCAGCTCATGCCCATCCTCCAGAACACCGCGCTGTTCTCGTTGCTCGGGACGTTCTACGGCGGTGACGGCGAGGCCACGTACGCGCTGCCCAACCTGACCGACTCTGTCCCGATGCACCAAGGGCAGGGCCCCGGCCTGAGCGAGCGCTTCCTCGGCGAGGTTGGGGGCGCCCAGTCGAGCACCCTCCTCGACAGCGAGCTCCCGTCCCACAACCACTCGCTGATGGTCTCGACGCAGGCCGCGCTCGGGCGCCAGCCCCCGGGCCGGCGCCCGGCAGTCGGCGACGGCGCGGGGCTCTATGACGAGAACACCCAGCCCAGCACGACGATGCACGTCTCGACACTGGCCTTCAGTGGCGGGGGCCAGCCGCACGAGAACATGATGCCGTCGCTCGGACTGAACTTCTGCATCGCGCTGCAGGGTGTGTTCCCCCCGCGGGGCTAAATCCGTGGCCTTTGCGCTGCGACCAGCGGGCGACGACGACCGCGCGCTGTTGCTCGCGATCTATGCGTCGACCCGTGTCGAGGAGCTCTCCGTCACGGGCTGGAGCGACGAGGCCAAGGCTGCGTTCCTGGCCCAGCAGTTCGCCGCCCAGGACTCGCATTACCGCCTGCACCACCCCGACGCCTCCTACGACGTCATCACGGTCGGGGGTGAGCCGGCCGGCCGCCTGTACGTCGAGCGCGGCGAGCGGCAGATCCTCCTGGTGGACGTCGCTTTGCTGCCGGGCTTTCGCGGGCGAGGCGTCGGCACCGCGGTGCTGCGGCAGGTGATGGCCGAGGCCGACGCCGCCGGCAAGGTCCTCAGCATCCATGTCGAGAAGACCAACCGCGCCCAGTCGTTGTACGCACGCCACGACTTTGCCGCGGTCGCCGACCACGGCGTCTACCTGCTGCTCCAGCGTCAGCCGATCACGGCCTCGTAGCGCAGGCCCTGGTCGTCGGGGCCGAGCGGCACGAGGAAGAGCGAGAACGATCCGAGCTGCGCGTGGCGGAGCTCGAAGATCTGCTGAGGCGCCGCGGGGCCGGGCTCGGCATGGAAGAGCAGCGAGAACGGGACGCGCCCGACTCTCTCGACCCAGTCGGCGGGATTGCCCACAGGCGTCAGATCGCAGCTCGAAAGCGTCGCCGCGAATGGCTCGCCATCTCCGGGAACGAGATCGAAGCGCTCGCCGACATGCCCCTCGAATATCTCGCTCGCGAGCTCGACCATGGGCCCGATCGTAGTCAGAGGTCGACGATTTCGAGATCGGGCCGCCGCGCGCGCAGCCGCTCGGCCAGCACGTTGCGGTGGCAGGCGGCCGGGTCGGCCTCGAGGCACATCAGCGCAGTGGGCGGCGCGTCGTCCAGCTCGGCGGCCAGCGCGTCCAGCGCGTCTGCCGATCGTGCCTCGATGTGCTCGCGAAACGCGGCGGCGCCCTGCGCCACGCGGCCGGCCTTGTAGTCATGGCGGATGTCAGGCGGCGTGCCGAGCTCGCGCCGGTGCTCGTAGGCGATGCCGTGCTCGGCAAGCAGCGCGGCCAGGCGCGTCTTCGACATCCCGGGCCGGCGCGACTGCGGCCGATAGCGGACGTCGATCAGGCGGCGGACGCCCGCAGCCTGAAGCTCCGCCACGAGTGCGCCCGGCAGAAGCTTCTCGTAGCCGATCGTGAACAGCCGGGCCACCGGCTGCGTCAGCCGATCGACGAGCCGGCGAAGAAGAAGAACCAGCCCTCGAAGGCGATGACGCCGAGGACGACGGCGGCGGCGAGGCCCTTTTCGAATCCGGTCAGGCCCTCTTGCTGGGCGAGCTCGGGCCGCTCGCCGCGCATCGACCGCAACCACGGCGCCGTCCGGCGGTGGGTCTCCTGGCCGGTGACGGTCTTGTAGGCCGCCTCGACGCGGGTCAGCGCGAGGACAAGCAGCGTCACGCACGCAGCCAGCACCCCCATGACGACGAGCACCGTGCTCATGCTGAGCCCAGTGCCCTTCTGGACCCGCGAGCCGACCCAGATCGCAAAGATCGGAGCGCCCGTCCAGAGGTTGATCGCGAGCACTGCGGTGAGCCCGGCGAGAGCGATCCGTGCGAGGTAGACGCGCATCGGCGAAAAGGTATCGCGTATGTAACTTGCGCGCGGAAGGCGCGGCCGATTGCCGTCCCAAGAAGGATCAGTCCGCGGGCCGGAAGGGCAGCTCGTCGATCAGCCCGGACACCCGGAAGATCGACTGAACGTGGTCGTTGCCGGGCACGAACGACACGCGCTCGCCGCCATCGCCCATGTGGATCTGGGCCAGGGCGCGCAGCCCGGTGGAGTCGAGGAACTCCAGACCGCGCAGATCGACCACGATCGACTTGGCGTCGCTGGCGATGGCGAGGCTCAGCGCCTCTTCCAGCTCAGTCGTGCCGGCGATGTCGAGCTCCCCGCGCGGCAACACCCACAGCTCGTCCCCGCGCACGGAGAGGTCTGCTTCGAACTCTTCGATCATGAGAAGCCAGGCTACCCGTCAACGAGCACATCGAGACCTGGCCCGACCCGCAGCGAACGCCGCCCGGCGAGCAGGTCCAGCAGCTCGGAGCCGACGACCTCGCGGCGCCAGCCCTGCAGCGTTCGCACCTGGGCGTCGCCGTCCTGGGCGCGGACCGCGGTGACGATCCGCTGCAGGTCGGCGCGTGCGGCCAGCAGCTCGTAGGCAAGGCCAGCCTGGTTGGCGCGCGCGCGCACGAGCGCTTCGGCAAGCGCGATCAGCGGCGCATCGGCCGGATCGGGCGCCGTCGGGCGGTCGCCTTCGACCGGGATGCCGTCGCGATCGCGGCCCCGGCTCACTGCGGCCAGGATCTCGTCGCCGCGGCGGCGCAAAGTGGACTCGTGCAGTCCGCGGATCTGCGAGAGGCGCTCGGAGGTCTGAGGCCTGCGCTTGGCGACCTCCACGAGCGTCGCGTCCTGGAGCACCGAGGAGACCGGCCGGTTGCCCCGCTCGGCCAGCCCTTCGCGCCATTCGACCAGCTCGCGCGCCACCGCGCGCTGACCGGGATCCATCGAGTTCACGCGCGGCAGGCGGCCGAAGATCGTGTCCAGGTCACGCTCGTCGGAGATCTCCTCCAGATAGGCGCACTCCTCGCGAGCCCACTCCAGGCGCCCGATCTCGCTCAGGCGCTCCTGGAGCGCCGCCGCGAGCGCCAGGAGGTGCAGCACGTCCTCGCGCGCGTAGTCGAGCTGCTCGGGGCTCAGGGGGCGGCGATCCCAGCGCGTGAAGCTCGCGGTCTTGCGCAGCCGCACGCCGATGATCTCGCGCAGGAGGCCCTCGTAGCTGAGCTGGGCGCGCATGCCCGCGAAGCCCGCTGCCACCTGCGTGTCGAAGACGTTGCGGATCTCGCAGCCCCAGAGCCTGCGCAGCAGCGCGACGTCCTGGCGCCCCGCGTGGAGGACGACCTCGATCTCGGGGTCGGCGAGCACGTCGGCCAGCGGTGCCGGGTCGAACGGGTCATCGGCGAGCGGATCGAGGAGGGTGACATCGCCCAGCTCGGGATCGTCCCCGGGCACGGCGATCTGGACGAGGCACAGCTCCGGCCGGTAGCGGCCTTCGCCCATGAACTCGGTGTCGATCCCAAATCGGCCCGAATCCCGGGCGCGGCGGGCGAGCTCGGCGGCGTCCGCTGGCATACCCCAGGGACCATATCCGCCAGCTGGCGCGCCGGCGCGTCAGCCGGAGGACTTGGGCTCGTCGTCGGGCCAGCGGCCGTGACGGTCGAAGTACTGCCGCGCCTGGTCCTCGCGGTCGCGGTCGGCGTCCCCGCTGACGCTCACGCGGTACAGGAAGTTCAGCAGCCAGACCGAGAGACCGGCGCCGACGATCATCATCCCTGCCTCGGCATTGTCCGGCTCGACGGCGATCGCGACCAGGCCTCCGACGCAGATCGTGATCGGCAGGATCCAGCGGACGAAGACCATCATCGGACTCGCTCCGGGTCGAAGTGTGCGACGAGCTCCTCCATTGTCACGCAGTCGCCAAGCCCGAACGGGGCGAGCAGTTCGCGGCGGACCTGTTCGGGCGACTGCCCGAGCGCGGCGCGGTCAGCGAGCGTCACGGCGCCGTGGCGCTTGGCCAGTCGCGCCCCGTCGGGGCCGAGAACGAGCGGGACGTGGGCGTGGGCCGGCGCCGGCAGTCCGAGGCGCTCGCCGAGCCAGAGCTGGCGTGGCGTGGAATCCAGCAGGTCGGCCCCGCGTACGACCTCCCCGATGCGCTGTGCGCCGTCGTCGACCACGACCGCAAGGTTGTATGCGTAGGCGCCGTCGTTGCGGCGCAGGACGAAATCGTCGACGACGCCCTCGACCTCGCCGCGCAGCCGGTCGCAGAAGGCGACCCGCGCGGCGCCGGCACGCACGCGCCACGCCGCTGGGCGCCCCTGAGCCTCGCGCTCGGCGACTGCGCGCGCGCCGAGGTTCCGGCAGGTCCCCGGATAGGCGCCCTCGGGAAGGTCGTCGTGCGGGGCGGAGGGCGCTTCGCGGATCTCGGCACGCGTGCACCAGCATCGGTACAGGAGGCCTTCCTGCGCGAGGCGCTCGAACGCTTCGGCGTAGAGCGCCTGGCGCTCGGACTGGCGCACCACGGGACCATCCCAGTCGATCTCGATCGCGCGGAGGTCCTCGAGCTGTCGAGCCTCGAGCCCCGGCTTCACGCGACCGGCGTCGAGGTCTTCGACGCGCAGCGCGAAACGGGCTTGCCGGGAGCGCGCGAACAGCCATGCGAGGAGCGCGGTGCGCAGGTTGCCGACGTGCAGCACGCCGGTGGGGGAGGGAGCGAAGCGTCCGTCCGGGCGCATCCGCGGAAGGTAGCCGTCAGCAGCCGGAGGACGGGTCAGCGGCAGAGCCGACCGGAGTGCACTCGCGCAGCGTGCCCGGGACGGCGCGGGCCGGCTGGAGCGTGACGCTGCCGATGAGGTTGGTGCCCGGCAGGACCGCGGTCACGACATTGGCGGTCCCGGTCGCGCGCGCCTCCTGGTAGACGCGGCGCGTCACGCCGCCTGCGGTGCCCGTCGCCACGATCTTGCGCTTCAGGCAGTCCTGCACCGTGCCAAGCGCGAGGAGCGCGGGGAGCGGGTTGTAGCCGACCTCGACGTTGCAATTGATGATCGACGAGGTCTGATAGCTCACGGTCGCGCCGCCGCCGAGGTCGATGACCACCGGGTCACACCACGCCTTGCCCGCGGTGATCGACGCAGTGCCGAGCGGCGCACTCGCAGTCGCCTTCGCCGCGCACTGGGTCCAATCGCCCACCGAGCTGAAATGCGTGAGCGAAGCGCCGTTGAGGCCGAGCGTGTTGATGTTGTAGATCGCCATTCGGACACCGGCCTCGGCGGCCGTGTGCGCGCGGGTCGAGTTCCACGTCGCGTTGGCCTTGCGCAGCCCGAGCAGCGCCTGGCTCATGGCAAGGCCTCCGAACAGCAGGCCCAGCGTGAGCATCCAAATGGCGATCGGGACGGCGAAGCCCTTCTCATCGCGCAGGCGCTTCACCCGATCACCGTTCCGGTCGCGGCGTGCAGGGACGCATCTGGGGAGGGGATCAGCGTGGAGAGGTAGACGGGGTACTTCAACCCGGCGCCGTTGTCGACCTGGTTGAGCACTACAGCGATCGTCACCCGCTTGGCCTGCTGGCCGGCCATCGCGGCGCACAGGGCCGCGACATCGGTGCCGGCGGTGGTCGTGAGCGTCGTCTGCGTCGGTCCGGCGAGCGATCCACTCGCAAGCGAGGTGCTCACAGTCGTGCCGAGATTGCTCGCGCATTGCTGACCCGTGTAGCTGACGAACCGAAAGATCTTGGTGTGCGTGATCTTGCTGTCGCTGGCCACACCGATGGACGAGGAATCGGCCTGAGGCTGAACGCAACCTGGGGTGTTGGCAACCGCGAAGGGCTCGAGCGCGAGTTTGTTCGAAGCGCTCAGGTCGACGCTGGGCGGCGTCGCATATCCGCCCTTCGGCCGGAAGTCGGCGGCGACGAAGAACTGCGTGCCTTGCACCCACGAATTCGGGTCGTCGGCTCGCCCGGTGCCCGCTCCGGGAGCCACGCAGTCGTTGATCTGCGCGTAGGGCTTCGAGGCGATCCGCTCCATCTCGCTCTCGGCGATCGCCACCGCCTCGGCCTCCCGCTCGGCGGTGTGCGATGCGCGCGTGGTCGAGTCGTAGGCAGCGATCGTCGCAAGCCCGCCGCCGAGCATGATCACCGCGGCGACAAGCGCCTCGATCAACATGAAACCGCCCTCGCAGCGCAGGCGGTCAGTTCGTGAAGTTGCCAAGGTCCGCGCCATCGTTGAAGTCCAGTGGCCGGGCGCTGGCCCAGGAGCCGACGTCGTCGGTCCGCATCACCTGCAGGTTCATCGCGATGAAGCCGATGTTGTTGGCCCCCGGTGAGCCGGTTCCCGCCCAACTGGCCGGAGTCGAGGACGGGAACGGCTGGTCGACGCCCATCGACACGCCGCGGAAGTTCCCCGTGTTGACGACGCCGCTCGCGATGACCAGGACGCGGCTCGGAGAGCCGCACGAGCTCGAGCTGTACGGCGCACTGCAGGTGTAGCGCGTGCAGGTTGCCGGGAGGCCGGCGCACTGGTATCGGATGTGGGCGATGACGGGCGCGCCGCCGGCAGGGTTGTTCTGGGGCACCAGCAGGTCGAGGGTGCGGGCGTCGCGCAAGCTGGCCGCGGTCGCCGACCGGATGTCCTTGGTCAGGCGCAGCATCGCGAACGATCCGTCGTCCTGGGCCGCCAGCCGGCTGCCCGTCGACTTCTGCGCGTGGAGCGTCGTCTGGAGCATCAGGATCGAAGAGGCCGCGACGCCGAGCGCGAGGACCATTCCCAGGAGAAGCTCGGGCAGCGTAAATCCGGTCTCGTCCTTCCAGGCGGGGGCCATGCGGCGCTATCGGCACGAGTCCGCATCCCCAAAAGTGGGGATGGACAAGTGGACGAGTGGGGGATGGTCTACGCTCGCCGCCGATGGCCGCCGACGAGCAGACCCCCGAGCCGCAGCCTTGCTCCCCGTGTCGCGGGACGGGTGAGGTCATATCCAACCTGGGCGGGTCGCCATCGCGGCTTCCGTGCCCCTGGTGCGAGGGGACCGGGCGGTTCATCCCGGAGCACGACGCGCAGGCGCTGCACCGCAAGCCCGGCGACGGCGACGGCTGACCGCGGACGGCGTGCCCCGGCCGCTCCGCCGGCGTCGTCAGCTCAGGGCTGAGGCCGGACGTCGACCGTCCCGAGCCGCGTCCCGGCCATGCGGAGCCTGACGCCGAAGCGGCCCTCGCGGTCGGCGTCGAAGACGAGCAGCGCAGGCATTCCCGGTTCGACGGGCTCGGAGATCCCGAGCGTCGGGATCTCCACGACGTCGCGCTCGCCGTGGTCCACCTGCAGCTGGACGATGTCCCCGACGCGCGCCCGCACGCGGCGGTCCGTCGGCAGGGCGCCGTCGACCGTGTCCGCCGCCGGCCCGCTCGGCGCCGGTGACGGCTCGACCGTCTGCACCCCCGAGTCGCGCGGGCGCGGGGCGACGGCGCTCGCGACCGTCGCGATCAGGAGGAGGAGGACGGCATAGAGGAGCAGTCGGCGGCCGGGCATGGAAGGAGCTTTTCACGGACGCGAATCG
>JAWVFZ010000464.1:0-5025 GCA_033855555.1 Solirubrobacteraceae bacterium | reverse complement strand
GGGGGGGGCCCCGGACCGCAACCACTGGGGTGGTTGATGAGTTGGTTCAGGACATGCGACGACGCCTGCTCCTCATCTGCCTGACGTTGATCACGATGGCGCCCGCGGCGCCCGCGGCGGCCGCCGGTCCGCTCGTCGGCATGGCCGACGACCGCGTGCTGCTCCCCGGCGGCTCCGCGGCCGACAAGGCGGTGGCGGCATGGGCGGCGCAGGGCGTCGACGTCGTGCGGATCTTCGCCCAGTGGGACAAGGTGAGCCCGTCGCCGAGCGCGCACAAGCGCCCGACCGGAAAGGCCTACAACTTCTCGAAGATCGACGCTGCGGTCGACCGCGTCCGGGCTGCCGGGATGCAGCCGATGCTGACGTTGACCGGGCCCGGTCCGGTCTGGGGCATGCAGGACCCGTCGCGCGGCAGCCGCCGCTACCGGCCGTCGCCGGCGAGCTACGCCGAGTTCGCAGACGCCGCCGCGGTGCACTTCGCCGGGCGCGTGCACAGCTACATCCTGTGGAACGAGCCCAACCTCGCGTACTTCCTGGCGCCCCAGTCGAGCTGCACGAAGACCGCGTGCTCGCCGGTCGCGCCAAACGTCTATCGCGACCTGGTCAACGCCGCCGCGCCCGCGATCCGCGCCGTGGACCCGTCGGCGACCGTCCTCGTCGGAGCGCTGGCACCGCGGGGATCCACCTACCACGGTGCCAACGCCGGTCTCCATCCGCTCGCGTTCCTGCGCGCGATGGGCTGCGTCGACGCCCGCTATCGCAAGGTGCGGTCGGGCGCGTGCGCGCACTTCAAGGCAGTGCAGGCGACCGCGCTCGCCTACCACCCGCACTCGGTGACCTATTCGCCGACGCGCCCGTTCCCGAACGCCGACGACGCGAACCTCGCCAGCCTGTCGCGCGTCGAGAGCACTCTTGACCGCCTGCGCCACGCCGGGCGGCTGCGCGTCGGTTCCGGGATCTGGCTGGACGAGTACGGCTACCAGACCAACCCGCCGGACAAGTACCTCGGCGTCTCTGCGGCCACGCAGGACCGCTGGCTACAGGAGGGGGCGTATCGCGCCGCGAGCAACGGGCGGGTGAAGCTCCTGACCCAGTACGTCTGGACCGACGAGCCGACAAATGCCTCGGGCTCGGGCTGGCAGTCGGGCCTGCTGTTCGCCAACGGCAAGGCCAAGCCTGCGCTGGCGCACTTCCCCGACCCGTTCTACCTCGACGCCCCGCGCAGCCGGCTGTGGGGCCAGGTCCGCCCGGGAGGCGCCCATCCCGTGCTCGTGCAGCGCCGCCCGCGAGGAAGCAGCGTCTGGTCGACCGTCGCAAGCGTCACCACCGATTCGCGCGGCTACTGGTCGCTGCGGATGGCCCTGACCCGCGGCGCGGCGTACCGGTTCGTCCCCGCCGACGGCGCCACCCACGCGAGCATGGCGCGTACCCGCTGACGGCGCCGCGGCCGCGGGCGCTAGCAGGTGCCCCGGTCGTCATTCGGGTCCGAACCTCGCAAATTCCCTCTTTCCGTCCGACCTTGCGGGCAGGCTCACCGCATGGCTATCCAGTTCTACGACGTCAAGTCGCGCCAGAAGGTGGACATTCCGGAGACGGAGGTCCGCAAGACGAAGTACGAGCAGCAGGCGAAGAACGGCGGCGTGAACACCCGCTACGCCTTGCGAGCCACCTACCAAGGCACCAACCTCACGAAGTTCGTGAAGCAGGCCGACTGGGAAGCGCTGAGCGCCCCCGAGGAGTAGCGGACGCTGCGGCGCTGGGGGCAGCCTTCGGGCAACGGGCCTCCAGCTCCCGCGTGAAGGAGTCAGACGCCTTGCAGATCGCTTCCTCGCCGGTGCGCTCGCAGAGCGCGCGGGCGAGGTCGCGATTGAGCACGTGGTGGTTGAGTTCAGGTCGCCGGGCGCAGCGCGTAGCCCAGCTCCACCCACGGCGCTGACGCCAGCGCGGCGTCCAGCTCGGCTTGGTCGGCGGACGGGGCGAGCAGCAACCGGCCCTCGCAACGGATCTCGACGCGCTCGGCGCGAAACGGCCACGGGTCCAGGGTCCCCTCGGCGGACAGGTGCACGTCGACGCGCCCATCTGCAGCGGGCACGTCCTTCGCGGTCCACGGCGCCCAGCCGAGCAGCAGCGCAAGCGAGAAGCCATCCCACGCCCACAGCAGGCGCCGGTTGCGCTCGACCTCCTCCGCGGGCGCGCCGAGCGTCTGCCGTACGGCCGCCTCGAAGCCACTGCGGTCGATCCCCTCGTACAGCCTGCTGCCGTGCAGCGAGACCAGCAGCGCGGCGTAGCGGCTCTGGGCCAGCAGCAGGTCGGGGCCGTCGCGCCACATCGCGTTCTTGGTCGGCATGTCGAGCGACATGAACGTGTGCGGATAGCCGGTCTGGGGGTCCAGCTTCGGGCGGCGCTCCCACTCCAGCCACGGCACGTCGTGCTGCTCGGCGGCCAGGCAGACCTCGGCGAGCGGCTCGACCGCCCCGAAGCGCTCGTTGCCCCAGGCCCGCGCGAGCTGGCCCGAGACCCACGCATGCGCCGGCTGGGCGACGGCGATCTTGCCTTCTGGGTGATCGACGAGGAGCACTGGCGCACATCGTGCCGTGCGCCGGTACGTTGCGCCAATGGTCGTAGGGGAGCGGTCGCGTGCGCGGCCGTGGTGGGACTGCTGTGCGCCGGGCAGGGGGCGCAGGCCAAGCCGCATGCCGTCATCCGGTGGGCGTCGCACGGGGTCCCTCACATCAAGGCGTCGAATTGGACGAACCTCGGGTTCGGCTACGGCTACGCGCTGGCGGGCATGGACATCTGCCGCTCCAGCGCGACCCGCACCTGCGGATGCAGCGCGTCGGCTGATAGAACCCGTCGGTGGCCGACCGGCGCGTTGAGCAGCTGATCATCGGCGCCGGCACGGCCGGTGCATCGGCGGCGCGCACGCTGCGCGCCGAGGGCGCCGAGCAGGTGCTCCTCGTCGGCCGCGAGCTCGACGCGCCCTACCACCGACCGCCGATCACCAAGGGGCTCCTGCAGGGCAGTGAGACGCGCGAGAGCGCGTTCTTCGAGGGCCTTGAAGGCGTCGAGCTCCTCACGCGCACGAGCGTGATGGCACTCGACACCGAGGCGCGTCTGGCGACGCTGCAGTCCAAGGAGCAGATCGCCTACGGCAGCGCGCTGATCGCCACCGGCGCGATGGTGCGCCGGCTCGACGCCGAGGGCGCCCAGCTCGACGGCATCCACTACCTGCGCACGCTCGGCAACGCCGAGTCGCTGCGCCGCGAGGCCGAGGATGCCGACCGCATCGTGTGCGTGGGCGGCTCGTACATCGGCTGCGAGGTCGCTGCGTCGCTGACCACGCTCGGCAAGCGCTGCACGGTCGTGATGCTGGAGGCCGAGCCGCTGGAGCGCGGGTTCGGCGCCCGCGCGGGCCACTGGTTCCGCGGGCTGCTCGAGGCGCATGGCGTCGAGATCGTGGGGGAGGCGTCGGTGTCGGCGTTCACGGGCGGCGAGCGCGTGGAACACGTTGCGCTCGACGACGGGCGCACCCTGCCGGGCGACGTCGTGGTCGTCGGCGTCGGCGTGATGCCCGACGTGATGCTCGCGCGCAAGGCGGGCTTGGAGCTCGGCGACGCAGGCGGCGTGCGCTGCGACGCCACGCTGCACACCAGTGCCGCGGGCGTCTACGCGGCGGGAGACATGTGCGAGTACGCCTCGCCGCTGCACGACGGCCGCCATGTCCGCATCGAGCACGAGGATGTCGCGGAACGCCAGGGCGAGACCGCGGCGCGCAACATGCTCGGCGCGGCCGCGGAGCATCGCGCCGTCCCGTACTTCTTCTCCGACCTCGCCGACTGGGCGTCGCTCGAGTACGTCGGCGGCGCCGCGGTCTGGGACGAGGAGATCGTCACGGGCTCACTCGACGAGGACCGTTTCGCGGTCTGGTACCTCGAGTCCGGCCGCGTGCGCGCTGTGCTCGACGTCAACGGCCACGGCGACCTCGAGCGCGGGCGCGAGGCGATCGCCGCCGGCGCGTCGCTCAGCCGCGCGGAGATCCTGGGCGGCGCTTGAGGCTGGCCTCGAACTCGCGGTTCTCTTCGCGCTCGCCCAGCACCTGGGCGATGGTGAACGCGATCAGGCCGTGCGCGAGCGCGGGGAAGACGACGAAGAAGACGACGACGAGGCCGAGGGTGGCCGACACAGCGCTCATGGCGATCATCGCGACGGATCGTATCCGACCGGGTAGAGCACACACGTGCAGACCGTCCGCATCGGGTGCTCGGGCTGGAACTACGCCGACTGGCGCGGGCGCGTCTACCCCAAGGGCTGTCCGCCCTCGCGCTGGCTGGAGCACTACGCGACGCTGTTCGACACCGTCGAGGTCAACTCGACCTTCTACCGCCTGGCCCGTCGCGACGCCGTCGCGCGCTGGGTCGAGCAGGTGCCGGAAGGGTTCGTGTTCGCGGTCAAGGGCAGCCGCTACCTGACCCACATGAAGCGCCTGACGGAGATGCCGCGGGGCGTCGAGCGCTTCTACGAGCGCATCGAGCCGCTGGTGGAGAGCCCGAAGATGGGCCCGGTGCTGTGGCAGCTGCCCGGCAACTTCGCGCGCGACGACGAGCGGCTCGCCAACGCCATCGACGCCCTTGATGCGGCCCCACCCACCCGCCACACATTCGAGTTCCGCCACCCGTCCTGGTTCGCACCCGACGTCTACGCCCTGCTGAGCGAGCACGGCGTCGCGCTCGCGATCGGCGACGATCCGCGGCGGCCGTTCCAGGCCGACGAGCTGACCGCGGACTTCACGTTCGTGCGCTACCACTACGGCCACCGCGGGCGCAACGGCAACTACTCCGAGCGCGAGCTTGACGAGCAGGCCGAGCGGATCCGCGACCTGGCCCAGCACGTCGACGCGTTCATCTACTTCAACAACGACTGGTGCGGCTACGCGCCGCGCAACGCCCGGGGCATGCTGGATCGGCTCGGTCTCAAGCCCTACGCGCTATCTCCGATTGCCTGAGTAGGACTTTGTTAGGCTGCCCT
>JAWVFZ010000463.1:0-5981 GCA_033855555.1 Solirubrobacteraceae bacterium | reverse complement strand
CTGCACGTGCACAACGCGGGGCCGGGCTGCTTCGCCGCGCGGATGGAGCGCTGAGGAGCGGCTGAGCGGGAGTGTCGGTGGCGCGCAGCGCGGTTTGCGGGTGTTGGGGCCGGCGTTTGCTGCTGGCATCGAGGAAAAGCGGCTGGCTCGAGCGCGACTGCCGGGCCGCTTGAGTAACGAAGGTTCCCCTCATCGGGGTGTTCGTTACCTATGCGCTCGCCCGGCACGTTGTGGGCCGGATGTTGGTCGATATGCGACCAAGATCCGGCCCAGAAGACCACACCGCCGACTCCCTTCTCCCTCAATGCAAGGCAACCCACGCCAAGCCCGCCACAGACAACCGCGCTGCACGCCACCCACACCCCCGCTCCGCCTGCAAAGCGAGCAGACGTGGCAATGAAAGACCTGACCCGATCGAAACGCGCTACAGCTTCTGGCAGGCCACCAGCTTGGCCTGCTTGGCGGCCGCGACCATCGCCGCCCGCGCCTCGCCCGCCTGGACGTTGATGTTCTCCATCGTCTTGCTCTTGGGGTCGGCCTTCAGCGCCTGCTGCTGGAGGGTGACCGTCTGGCTGAGGCGGGTGATGATCACGTCGTTGGGGGACTTGAGGTCGCCGGACGGCTTGAGCGCCTTGAAGCGCCGCAGTGCGTCGGTGTTGATCGCGATCGTGCTCCGCGCGACCGCCTTGAGCTGCTCGAGATCCTGGGCGGAGGGAAGGCGGTCGCGCTCGGACCTGATCGTCGTGCAGATCGCATCGGCCTTGGCGCGGTAGTCCTTGGCCGAGAGGCCGCCCCCGCCTCCGCAGCCCGCGAGGCAGACCGCGGCCAGCGCGGCGGAGGCCGCCAGACGCCTCACGACGCGCCCGGGCCGGCGTCGAGATGCAGGCGGTAGTAGAGGTCGCGGCCCCCATGGGCCTCGTTGCTGAAGCCGGCCGCCTCGTACAGGGCGCGCGCGGGCGCGTTGGTCTCGATCGTGTCGAGCGAGATGCGCCGGCAGCCTCGCTCCCGCGCGCGCGCGATCGCGCCGTCGACGAGCGCGCGGCCGAGGCCGTGGCCGCGCGCGTCATCGGTCACGTACAGGTCCTCGAGCAGGCAGTCGAACCCGGCGCGCCACAGGCCCCAGCGGTAGCGCAGCTGGCAGACGCCGCCGGGCGGCGCGTCGTCGTGCGGCGAGCCGATCAGGAACTCCGAGTCGCGGTCCTCGAGCAGCCGTTCGACGCCGGCCAGGAAGGCGTTGTCCGAGGGCCAGTCGAGCCCCAGGTGGTTGCGGAAGCCGACCATCAGGCGGGCGACGATCTCCGCGTCGCCGATGTCGGCAAGCCAGACGCGCGGCGTCACGACTTCTTGCGCCGCGCCATCCCGGCGCGCATCGTGTCGTAGTCCATGTGGGCGCGGAGGCTATCCAACGAGCTCGCGCGTCAGGCGGTCCGCCTCCGCGCGGAAGCGCTCGACGTTGTCCAGCTTGATGTCCTCGTAGCCGCGGATCACGTCCGGCAGGCCGGCGAGCTCGGCGACGGTGCCGTGCGTCGCGGGGGTGAGGTGCTCGAGCGCGTGGGCCACGAGGGCCTCGTACTCGCCGATCAGCTTGCGCTCGACGCGCCGCACCTTCGCGTACCCGAACGGGTCGAACGCCGTGCCGCGCAGGCCCTTCATGGAGCGCAGCACGCGGAATGACGGGCGCATGATCCAGCTCGGGATCCGCAGCTTGTGCCCGAGCCCCATCGCGCGCAACAGCGGAGGGTGCAGGAGGTACTTCACCCTGCCCGCGGGCTTGGGCGCGAGCAGGTGCAGCCGCGCAACCTCGTACTCGTCCTTGTAGGACAGAAGCTTGTAGAGCCCGCGCGCGTAGAGCTCGGCGATCGCGGTCTCGCCAGGGGCGCCGCGCTCGCCCTCGATCCGCGCGACCTCGGCGACCTGCTCGGCATAGCGGCGCGCGAGGCGCTCGCCCTGGTAGCCGATCAGGTCGGGCACGCGGATCTCCAGCAGCCGGCGCAGCTCGCCCTCGGCGCCCGTCGCTTCGACGATCGCCGCGGCGCGCGCTGAGACCTCGGGTGGCGGTGGCGCGGAATGCAGCACCTGCTCGGCGAGCTCGGGCTGCGCGATCACCGCGCGGCCCCAGCGGAAGGCGGCGAGGTTCTTCTCGACGGCCGCGCCGTTGAGGCGGATCGCCTCCTCCAGCGCCTCGGCGGAGAGCGGCAGGCACCCGTGCTGGTAGGCCGCGCCGATGAGCCGCGTGTTGGTCGGCATGTGGTCGCCGAACAGCGCCTCGCTGAGGCCCTGCGCGTCGATCGCCGCCAGCTCGTCGCCGCGCGTCGCCTTGGCGATGGCGCCCAGGTTGCGGTCCAGCGACGGAAAGCGAACGCCGGTGTCGGTCACCATCGAGGCGGTCGGGACCTTCGTCGTGGAGACGACCGCGACGGTCCGCTGCGGGTCGGCGGTCATGAGGTTCTTCGGGTTGGCCGCACCCAGGAGGTCGAAGCCCAGCAGCAGGTCCAGCGACGCCGCCGAGGCCTTGTTGGAGCCCTCGGCGCGATCGCGCGAGATGCGCACGTCGGAGATGACCGGGCCGCCCTTCTGCGAGAGGCCGGTCTGGTCCAGCCCCGAGCAGTAGCGGCCGTCCAGCAGCGCCGCCATGCCGATGATCTGCGAGACGGTGACGACGCCGGTGCCGCCGACGCCGGGCATGCGCACCAGGAAGTCGTCGCGCGGGACGCGCAGGGCGGGCTCAGGGAGCTCGGCGGGCGGCTGCGGAATCTCGCGTTTAAGGGAAGCCTTTGCCTTCTTCGGCGGGATCACCTCGAGAAACGACGGGCAGTCGCCCTTCACGCACGAGTAGTCCTTGTTGCAGGAGGCCTGGTGGATCTGCGTCTTGCGGCCGAACTCCGTCTCGACCGGGAGCACCGAGAGGCAGTTGGACTTCGTGCCGCAGTCGCCGCAGCCCTCGCAGACGCGCTCGTCGATGTAGATCCGCTTGGGCGGATCGGGCGCCTTGCCGCGCTTGCGTGCCCGCCGCAGCTCGGCGGCGCAGGCCTGATCGTGGATGAGCACGGTCACGCCCTTGACCTTCGCCAGGCCGGCCTGCACTTCGGCGAGGTCGTCGCGGTGGTGGACCTTGGTGATCGCGCTGAGGTTCTCGCCGCGCCATTTGTGCGGCTCGCCGCTGGTGATCGCGATCTCCTTGACGCCCTCGAGCTCCAGCCAGCGCGTGAGCTCGGGGATCTTCAGCTGGCCGAGCACGTCCTGGCCGCCGGTCATCGCGACCGTGTCGTTGTAGAGGATCTTGTAGGTGATGTTCGCGCCGGCCGCGGCGGCGAAGCGGATCGCCAGCGAGCCGGAGTGGTGGAACGTGCCGTCGCCGATGTTCTGGACGAAATGGTCGGAGTCGGTGAAGGCTTGCATGCCGACGAACTGCGCGCCTTCGCCGCCCATCTGCGTGATGCCGGTGATCGTGCCCTTGCCCCCGGGCGCGAGCAGGACCATCGTGTGGCAGCCGATGCCGGCGCCCAGCAGCGTGTCGTCGGGGTTCGCCGTCGAGGTGTTGTGCGGGCATCCCGAGCAGAAGAACGGCGTGCGCGCGAGCGGGACCGGGGCGCGGCGCAGCGCGTTGCGCCGCTCGGCGATCTGCCGCACGCGCGGACCGAGCTGGTCGCCGGAGACGCGGTGCTCCAGGCGCGCGGCGACGGCGAGCGCGATCTGGTCGGCGTCGAGCTCGGAGACCGGGGTCAGCAGCTCGGCGCCGCTGTCGTCGCGCTTGCCGACGATTCGCGGCGGGTTCGGCGTGCCGTAGAGCGCATCCTTCACCGCGATCTCCAGGAACGGCATCTTCTCCTCGACGACCATGACCTCCTCGAGGCCGCGGGCGAACTCGCGGAAGCCCTGGTCGTCGTGGGGGTAGAGCATCCCGACCTTCATCAGGCGCACGCCGACGCGCTCGAGCTCGCGGTGGTCGAGGCCGAGGTCGCGCAGGGCTTGCATGAGCTCGTAATAGACCTTGCCGGCCGCGACGATCCCGATCCAGGCGTCGCGCGTGGGCAGGCTGACGGGATTGAGCTGGTTCAGCTGCCCGTACTGGCGCGCGATCTCCAGGCGCACGCCGAACAGCGTGCGCTCGAGCTCCAGCGAGGCCGGGGCGAGCAGGTTGCCGCTGGGCGTGTGGCGATAGGGGCGCCCCTCCCATTCGACCTGCGGCATGACCGGCACGACGCGCTCGGGCCAGACCTGCGCGGTGCCAGCGGCGTCGGCGACGTTCGTGACGATCTTCATCGCGCTCCACAGCCCCGATGCACGCGAGCAGGCGATCGCGTGCAGCCCGAGGTCGAGGACCTCCTGCAGCGTGCCGGGGAACACGGTCGGCACGTGCAGCGAGGCGAGCGTCGCCTCGCCGGCGCTCGGCAGCGTGGATGACTTGCAGCTCGGGTCGTCGCCGACGAGCGCGAGGACGCCGCCGGTGGGGGAGGTGCCGGCGAAGTTCGCATGGCGGATGGCGTCCATCGCGCGATCGAGGCCCGGGTTCTTGCCGTACCAGACGCCGGTCACGCCGTCGTACCGCGGTCCGGGCAGGCCCATCGCCAGCTGCGTGCCGTAGACGGCGGTGGCCGCGAGCTCCTCGTTGAGGCCCGGTACGAAATGCAGGAGGTGGTCGGCGGCCAGGCCGCGCAGGCGCATGATCTCCTTGTCGAAGCCGCCGAGCGGCGAGCCCTGGTAGCCGGAGGCGAACGTCGCCGTGCGTACTCCGCGGCGCGCGTCGGCGCGGTGATGGTCGAGCAGCACGCGCACCAGCGCCTGGATCCCCGACAGGAAGATCGTCCCCTGCTCGAGCTCGTACTTGTCGGTGAGCGAGACGTCGGGGCGGGTGAGCTTGACCGGGCGGGCCGGACGAGACCGGCCGGCCGGTGCCTGGGCCGGAGGCTGCTGCGTCCCGCGGTCTGTCGTCGTATCGATGTCCGGCGCCATGATTCGCTCCCTCCCCCAGAGGTGGTCAGGTCACCTTACCACCCGGTCCGGCTCCCCTTCGTATGTCCTCTCGAGCTGGCCGAGGTGCTCGTCCATCACGGTCTCGACCTCATCGGGGTCGCCCGAGCGCAGGGCGGTCAGCGTGCGCTCGTGGATCCCGATCGTCCACTCGGGCACGAGCGGCACGTGCATCGCCATGTCGCGTGCGATCTCGAGCTGGCGGAGCAGCAGGCGCATCAGCGTCTCCACGGTGGGGTTCCGGGCCGCGTGCGCGATCGCCAGGTGAAACTGGACGTCGAGCTGCAGGAAGCGGTCCTCGTGGCGAGGATGCCAGCCGTCCGCGACGAGCTCGCGCATCGCATCGATGGAGCGCCCCATCGCCTCGAGGTCCTCCTCGGTCGCCCGCTGCGCGGCGAGCTGCGCGACACGCGGCTCGAGCATGCGGCGCGCCTCCAGCACCGCGGCGATCTCGGCGAGCCTCAGCGACGCGCTGTGGCGGACCAGCGCGGTGGGGACGACGTCCGTCGCGACGTACATGCCGCCGCCCGGCCCGCGCCGGACCTCGAGCACGCCTGCGTCGACGAGCACCTTCACGGCCTCGCGCAGCGTCGGCCGGCTGATCTGCATCTGCGTCGCGAGCGAGCGCTCGCCCGGAAGCCTGTCGCCGGTGCGCAGCTCTCCTGCACGCACCTTCTCGGCGATCTGGTCCGCCGCCTCCTCGAAGGTGCGGCGCGTCTGGACGGGGGTGAACACCTCGTCCGGAGTCTAAGTGCGGCCGCGGGCGCCGCTCAGGGACGGCGCTTGGCGGGGCTGTGCTTCTTCGCGCGGTGCTTGGCGTGCTTGCGCTGCTTGGCCTTGTGGTGCTTGCAGTGGCGCTTGTGCTTGCAGCTGGTCTTCTTCTTCTTCTTCTTCTTCTTGTTCGTTTTCTTGTGGGGCTTGGTCTGCTCGGGCGGCGCGGAGCCGGTGCCAGATCCGGAGACCGGGGGCGAGCCCTGGCCGTTGGACGGCGGTGGCGAAGAGCCGCCGCC
>JAWVFZ010000462.1:0-4086 GCA_033855555.1 Solirubrobacteraceae bacterium | reverse complement strand
GCCGCGCTGTAGGGGCGGTCGGTCACCATGGCGTCGAAGGAGTCGCAGACGGCGATGATCCGCGCGCCGAGCGGGATGTCGGCCCCGGCCAGGCCGTCGGGGTAGCCCGCTCCGTCGAAGCGCTCGTGGCTGGCGCGGACCATGGCGGCGACGCGCGTCAGCGACGGCGCCTCGGCGATGATGCGCTCGCCGATCTCCGAGTGCCGGCGCATGAAGACCCACTCGTCGTCGTCGAGTGCGGCGGGCTTGTGCAGGATCGTCTCGGGGATGGCGACCTTGCCGATGTCGTGCAGCTGCGCGGCCTGGCGCACCGCCTCGACCTCCTCGGATTCCAGTCCGAGGCGCGCGGCGGTCGTCTCGGCAAGCGCGGCGACGTCGCAGGAGTGACCATCGAGCTCGGGGTGGCGCTCGGCGAGCGCGCGCAGCAGGACGTCCGTCGTCTGGCGGCTGACCGACCGGCGGCCGTGGCGCTTGCGGGCGTACATGCGCTGATCGGCCAGGCGCAGGGCCTCCTCGGGATCGTGGGCCTCGACGCCGAGCGCGACGGCGCCCCACGAGCACGTCACCGAGAAGCCCTCGCCGTGCTCGGAAAGGGCCCGGCCGGCGCCTTGGACGATGGGGTCGGACAGCTGGTCACCTGTGCGTAGGAGCGCGCAGAACTCGTCACCGCCCATCCGGTAGGCCTCGCCGCGCCGGGTGAGATAGCGCTCGAGCGCCGCGCCGAGGCGAACCAGCAGCGCATCGCCCGCCTGGTGGCCGAACGAGTCGTTGTAGTCCTTGAAGCCGGCGAGGTCGAAGAGCACGAGGGTCACGGCCTCGCCGTTGCGGGCGTCGTCGAGCGCGATGTCGAGGTCGTGCTGGAGGGCGCGCCGGTTGGGCAGGGCGGTCAGTGCGTCGTTGCGCGCCTCGTGGCGGCTGGCCCGCAGCATCGCGGTGTGCTCGCCGAAGGTCATGACGAGGCGGACGAGGACCATCGCGACCGAGCCGCACGCCAGCACGGTCGCAAGGATGCCCAGCTGCTGCGAGCGCTCGGAGCCATACGCGAGCACGGCGATGGCGATGGCGGCGAATGCGACCGGCATCGCGATCGTGAGCGTCGAGTCGCTGCGCGCCTCACGCATCGCCGCGACCGGCTGCCATGAAGCCGCGGAGACGGCGATGAGACCGAGCCACCAGCCGGAGTCGAACGCGCCGCCGGTGGTGTACGTGCCGTTGGCGGTCTGGACCAGGTAGACGCTGTCGGCGATCCAGAACATGAGCACGCCCGCGCCGAGCAGGATCCAGGTGCGGTCCAGGCGCCACCCCCGCAAGGTCATGACGGCTGCGCACATCGCGACGATCATGACGTCGCTGATGGGGTAGGCGAGGTTGGTGGCGACCGCGAGCGGCCTGCCCTGGGCGCTGTGCACGACCGGCGCGAAGACGACTGCGGCGCCGACGGCGCCGACGGCAAGCGCGGCGCAGAGGCCGTCGATCCAGACCGTCGCGGCCGTCCCGAGGATGCGGTGCCGGGCGATGATCGCGAAGCCGGCGAACCACAGCGGGCACAGTGCGAGGTAGCCGACGTCCGCCCACGACGGCACCGGGATCTCGTCGAGCGACCACAGCACCTGCGTGTAATAGATCTCGCCGGCGGTCCAGCTGCCGATTCCGGCGGCAACGAGCGCCCAGCCGAGGCGCTCCTCGCGGTCGCGTGCGGCGCGCAGCGCGCACATCGCGAACGCGATGACCAGCGCGACGAGATGGACCTGCTTGGAGAAGATGCCGTGAACGCCGAAGTCCGGGGCGGTTAGCACGTGGACCTCGTAGGCGCCGACCCACGCGATCGTGACGGCGAACACGCCGCGCACGAGTGAAGGCCGCAGGTTCGGCAACACCGTCACACACGTGACTTCGGCAGTTCGCGATGCTCCTTTAGGGTTGGGTGCGCATGAGCGACGACGATATCCGTGTCCTGCTGGCCTCCCTGCCGCACGAGGAGACGATCCCGCGGCCGCCCGACTCGGTCGCCGTGCTGCGCGCCCGTGTCGAGGACGCCGGCGCGGACCTCGAGGCGGTCGACGCCTGGGTCGCCCAGCACGGGGGCCGTCAGGGCCGGACCAAGCCTGCGCAGGTGCGCTCCCGGCGGGCCGGCCGTATGACGACCGACCCGGTCGCCGCGCAGGCCTATTACCTCGTGCGCTCGGCCGACCTGCGCGCGCCGCGGGCTGACGCTACGGGCTAGACGAGCAGTCCCCCCGGCCCACCAGCCGCGGCCCCGAGGTCTGGCGCACGAACAGCGGTAGGGAGACCGAGCGCTCGCCGCCGGTCACCTCGTCCTTCTGCGTGGTGTCGCCGGTCGCCACGAGCACGCAGCCGCGCTCGTCGACGGCATTCGTGAAGAAGTCGCCGAGTCGCCGGTCCTCGCCGGTCGCGACGCACAGCGTGCCGTTCTGGCAGATGTTGTTGTTGGCGATCGGGCGGCCGACGACGTCGACCGTCTGGCTGCGCGGAGAGCCCGATGAAGCCGCGGTCACGGTCGACTCCATCACGCGCAGCTCGGCAGGCTGGCACTCGAGGTCGGCGATCTTGTTCGTCTGGTACCAGACGACGCTGACCTTGCCGGCGTCGCCCGCGACGGCCCACGGCCAGAACGCACGTGCACCCGCGGGCGCCGCGACGGTGCTCGGCGCAGACCAGGTCTGGCCGAAGTCCTTGGAGTACGACATGGCGATCTGGTTCGGAGCCGGGGTCTCAGACCCGTTGCAGCCGCCGGCCGTCCCGGCAACGCGCGGGTTGGTGTCCCACACGAGATACAGAGTGCCGGCACCGTCCTCGGTGAGCATCGGCCAGTGCGCGTACGTGCTGCCGGTGTAGACGCGGTGCGGTGTGAACGCGGCGTCGCCACGCTTCCAGGTGCTGACGCCCAGGCCGTCGTCGAACGTGATCGGCTCGGCCAGCTGATCGCGCTTGCGGTCGTAGAGCAGCTTGCCATTGCCGTCGTAGTGGTGGCCCGCCGTGTCGCCGGTGTCGGGGATGCCATCGACGGGACATGACTGGCCGCCGTCGGTCGAGCGGAACACCTGATGCCCGGCGCGGCTCGTGTTCGTCGCAAGGAACACCTCGTCCTTGCGCGCGCCGGCCAGCCACGGTCGGTCGCCCTCGCTGCAGTTCACGGTGCCCTGGATCCACGAGCGCCCGCCGTCGGAGCTCGAGAAGAGCGCGTCGTTGGCAAGGTCGATGCCGGTGTTGTAGATCCGGCCGCCTGCGTCCTGCGTGAGGTCGGGATCGGAGAACCCGGTGTTCGACACCGGCGGTGACACGAAGCCGCCCGCGAAGTCGACGCGCTTCCACGTGGCGCCGTTGTCGCCCGACGTCCAGATGTTGACCTGGTTGCGGTAGTTGATCCCGAACTCGGCCGTCGCGCCACTCACCAGGCCGGGGCGGTACAGGTGCGTCGTGCCCTCATGCGAGGTGTAGACGAGCGTGTGATGGAGCTTGTCGGCGAAGACCAGCGGCTCGCCGCCGGCCAGCGAGCGATCGACGAAGACGGGCGTGCCGAAGCGCAGCGGTGCCGCGGCGGCGAGTTGCGTCACCCCGAGGGTGAGGAGCGCGGCGGCAATCGCGAACGCTCGCGGACGAAGAACGGTCATGGCGGGCCTATACCCACCCTTGTGCCGTCCGTCACATTTGTGGTGTGCCGCGCCCGGCGCCGCCGCGGGAGCCGCATCAGCCCTTAGATGCGCTTGGCGACGAGGCCGCCTGCGCGGCGGACAAACCGGAACCGCTGTGTATGGCTCCGCTTGCTCGCGTCGACCATGACCACCCTGATGCGGGTGCGCTTGGTCACGCTGACGGCGGGGTGCAGCCGGATCAGCGTCGGCTTCTCGGTGCCAAGTAACTGCCTCGAGCCGAGCTCATGTCTCGGGCAGCCAACGTCGCACCGCAGCGAGACCGTGCCGACGGTCATGCCGCGCAACGACCTCAACGCGAGCAACTTTCCCAGGACGCGACCCCGATGTCGGGCGACCTGGGTGGCGAACACCGGGCGAGCCGGCGGCTCTTCGACGACGGGCGCCGGCGGTGGCGGCGCGGGAGCGGGCAGCT
>JAWVFZ010000461.1:0-3329 GCA_033855555.1 Solirubrobacteraceae bacterium | reverse complement strand
ACGATGATCGCCCCGGAGCCGAGCATCGAGCCGGCCTTGGCCATCGTGTCGAAGTCGTAGGGCAGGTCGAGGTCGGCCGCCGTCAGCACCGGGGAGGACGAGCCGCCGGGGAACCAGAACTTCACCTCGCGGCCCTCGGGCGGGCCGCCGGCGAGGCCGTAGATGATCTCCCGCGACGGGATCCCGAGCTCGATCTCGTAGTTGCCCGGGCGCAGCACGTTGCCGCTGACCGAGACGAGCTTCGTGCCGGTCGAGTTCTGCACGCCGAGCTTGGCGTACTCCGCCGCGCCCATTCGGACGATGTGCGGGATCGTCGCCAGCGTCTCGACGTTGTTGATCAGCGTCGGCCCCTGGTAGAGGCCCTGGTTGGCCGGGAACGGCGGCTTGAGCCGCGGGTTGCCGCGCTTGCCCTCGAGCGAGTCCAGCAGCCCGGTCTCCTCGCCGCAGATGTAGGCGCCTGCGCCGCGGTGGACGACGAGCGGCAGGTTGCCGAGCAGGCCGGCGTCGCGTGCCTCGACCAGGGCGGCGTCGAGGATGTCGGCCACCTCCTGGTACTCGCCGCGGATGTAGATGAACGCGCGCGTGGCGCCCGCCGCGTGGGCGGCGATGATCATGCCCTCGATCAGCATGTGCGGCGACTTGGCCATCAGCTCGCGGTCCTTGAAGGTGCCGGGCTCGGACTCGTCGGCGTTGCAGACCAGGTACTTGTCCATCTGGCCCTGGGGCAGGAAGGACGCCTTCTTGCCCATCGAGAAGCCGGCGCCGCCGCGGCCGCGCAGGCCGGACGCCTCGAGCTCGTGGACGAGCTCGTCGCGCGACATCGCCAGCGCGCGCGGCGCCATCTCATAGCCGCCCCGGCGGCGATAGACCTCGAGCGTCCGCAGGCCGGGCTCGTCGATGTCGGCAAACAGGAGCTTCGTGCTCATTCGTCGTCCTCGGCCTGGTCGGGAGCGGTGGGCGCCTGCTCGATCGGTGAAACGGGTCCGCCACCCGCCGCGCCTTCGCTTCCCATCTCGGCGCCATAGGCGGTCGGCGGCTTGGGAGTGTTGGCCTCGGTGTCGGCGACGGGGCGCTTGACGAGGTGCTTGTCGGGCAGCACATCGCGGCCCTCGCGCAGCGCCGCGATCACCTCCGGGACCTCGTCGCGGGCGATCGGGCCGACGTAGACGCCGTTGACCGAGGCCATCGGCGCGATGTCGCAGGCGCCCAGGCACTCGAAGGCGCGGATGTTGAAGTCGGCGTCGTCGCCGGCCTCCTCGCGCAGGCCCGCCAGCAGTGCGTCGGCGCCGAGCAGCGAGCAGGAGATGTTCGTGCAGACGTAGATCGTCTGGCGCCCGACCGGGCTGGTCTCGAGCATGTCGTAGAACGTGGCGACCGACGTGAGATACGCGGGCGTCAGGCGCATGACGCACGCGGCCTGCTCGATGCCCTCGGGCGTGCACCAGCCGTAGAGCCGCTGCACCGCTGCCAGCGCCGGGATCGCCGCCGAGCGGTGGTCGGGGTACTTGGCCATGTGCGCCTCGATCTCGGCGCGCAGGTCCTCCGGCACGGGCGTCGTCGCGGGATCGGGGACCGGCGACGGATCCCTCGAGAGATCGTTGGCCTCGTCCCATCCGGGCACGCGGGATCCATGGGCGAAGCGCGGGACGCCGGTGCTCATCGGTCGATGCCGCCGAGGACCGGATCGAGGGCGGCCAGGGTCGCGATCAGGTCGGCGATGTAGGCGTCCTTGACCATCGGCGCCGTGGCCTGCAGGTTGACGAAGGAGGGGTCGCGCATGTGCACGCGCGCCGGCTTGCTGGACCCGTCGGAGCGGATGAAGCAGCCGAGCTCGCCGCGCGGGGACTCGATCGGGTAATAGACCTCGCCAGGCGGGACGCGGAAGCCCTCGGTCACCAGCTTGAAGTGGTGGATGAGCGCCTCCATCGAGGTCGCGAGCTCGTGGCGCGGGGGCAGCGCGACCTTGCGGTCCTCGGTGATCCACGGCCCTTCGGGCAGGCCGTCGAGCGCCTGCTCGATGATCCGCACCGACTCGCGGATCTCGGCGATGCGCACGAAGAAGCGGTCGTAGTTGTCGCCCTCGCCACCGACCGGGATGTGGAACTCGAAGTCGTCGTAGGACGAGTAGGGCATCGCCTTGCGCAGGTCCCACGGGTTGCCGGCCGCGCGCAGCAGCGGACCGGTCACGCCGAGCGCGAGCAGCGTTTCCTCGTCGAGCGGGCAGACGCCGCGCAGGCGCTCCAGGACGATCTGGTTCTTGGCCAGCAGGTCCTCGTACTGGCCGACGCGCTCGGGCATGTTCTTGAGGAAGCTGCGCAGCTTCTCGGCGAAGCCGAGCGGGATGTCGTCCGCGACGCCGCCGACCTGGATGTAGCGCGTGTGCATCCGCTGGCCGGTCGAGTACTCGAAGAGGTCGAGGACCGTCTCGCGGTCGCGGAAGCAGTACCAGAACATCGAGATCGCGCCGAGGTCCAGCGCGCTCGTCCCGAGCCACACCAGGTGGCTCATGATCCGGTTGAGCTCGAGGTGGATCACGCGCAGGTACTGGGCGCGCCTGGGCACCTCGCAGTCCAGCAGCGTCTCGGTCGCGCCGCAGAACGCCATCGCATTGAAGAAGTACGCCAGGTAGTCCATCCGCTCCACGACGGGGATGGCCTTCCAGTAGCTCTTGTCCTCGGCGGTCTTCTCGATCCCGGTGTGGACGTAGCCGATGATCGGCTTGAGGTCACGCACGACCTCGCCCTCGAGCGTCACGAGCAGCCGCAGCACCCCGTGGGTCGCCGGGTGGTGCGGGCCCATGTTGAGCGTGAGCAGCTCAGTGTCGGTCGACGGCAGCGAGGAGATGTCGATCGACGCCTCACGCGAGCGGTACTCGGCCGAGCGGCTGCCGGCGGGCTCTGCGTCGCGGTCGAGCTGGTCGAGCTCGGTCAGGGTCTGACCCCCAGCATCGCCTTGCGATCGCGAGGTCACTTGCGCGGGTCCGTTCCGAGCGTGTAGTCGGTCCCCTCGGCCTCGTCGATCGTGAAGAGGATCGGCTCGCCGCCGATCGGGAAGTCGCGGCGCTGGGGGAAGCCCTCGTAGTCCTCGGGCATCAGGATCCGGCGCAGGTCGTGGTGGCCCTCGAAGACCACGCCGAACATGTCGTAGATCTCGCGCTCCTGGTGGTCGGCGGTCGGCCAGTCAGGCGTCACCGACGGCACCCTCGGGTCCTCGGTCGAGACGCGCAGCTTGACCGTGATCCGGTCCAGCGCCTTCATGTCGAGCAGCTCGTAGTGGACGCCCAGGCGCGGCTCCTCGGGGAAGTAGTCCACGCCGTGGACCGAGGCCAG
>JAWVFZ010000460.1:0-5657 GCA_033855555.1 Solirubrobacteraceae bacterium | reverse complement strand
AGCCACCCAAAGGTGCGACTGCGGGGCCCACGCCAGGTTCGCTGCGGTCAGCCGGGACAGCTGCCAGCCGAAGCCGCGCACGCGGCCTTCGTAGGGGCGCGTCGGCTGGAAGAAGCGCCGCGTCGTGCCGAAGCCGGCGGCGCGCAGGTCGCGCCGCAGCGTCCGCAGGGTGAGCCCGCGCTCCAGCCAGCCGCGCTCGCGGCGCACGCGGCGCGCCTCGGGGGACAGGCGGTGCAGCCAGGTGGGCTCGCCCAGCAGCAGCCAGCCACCCGGGCGCAGGCGCCGGAAGACGCCGTCGAGCGCCGCGCGCTGGGCGTGGGTGTGGTGCAGCGCGTCGAACAGCAGCGCCACGTCGGACTGCGGGCCGTCCGGCAGCGCGTCCATGTCCGCGATCTCGAAGCGCGCGGACGAGCCCCAGCGGGCCGCACGCTCCCGGGCGAGCTCGACGTTGCCCGGCACGAGGTCATAGCCGAGCGCGTCGAACCCGGCCTCGGCGAGGAAGAGCGTCGTCCAGCCAGAGCCACAACCCACGTCGATCGCGCTCGCCTCGCGCTGTATGCCGAGACGATGGAGCATCTCCGCCACCGTCGCCCACTCGACGAAGTGCGCGGCGTCCCAGCCGAACGGCTTCGACGCCTCGTGCGCCAGGAACGCCGGGGTACGGCTCGTGACCTCTGCCGTCTTGTGGTCCATCGCGGCGCCGATGGTAGTCGCGGGTGGGGCGCCGGCTCTTTCGCGCGATCACGAAGCGCTGCGGCCGCTGAGCCGCAGGCGCACGTCGCGCACCTGTGACCCGTCCGCGACGAGCTGCCAGCCACGCGGCGTGAGCACCTGCAGCCCCCCGTCTTCGCGTCGCGCGACGTGCCCGTCGCTTGTCACCCCAAGGGCCGCCGCGCCCAGCGGCCAGCGGCCCGGCAGGCGCGCGATCGCGCGGTGGATCTCGGCGTGGGACGCACCCGCCTCCAGCAGGGCGCGCACCATCGCGGCCTCTGCGACGTCCTCCACGCCGTAGAGCCGCGGTTCCTCGTCACGCTGCGACGAGCGGATGAGCCCGCGGCGCGCCCACTGGCCGACGGTCGTCCCCGACACGCCGGCCATCTCGCCGACCTCGCCTGCGCGGAACTCGCCGTGGGCGCGCGCCATCGCCCGAAGCCTAGGCTCAGTCGATGACGCCCAGCGCGCGCAGGAAGTCCTCGTGGGCCCGTTCGCCGTAGTACTCCACGAGCTCGAGCAGCAGCCCGTCACGGAACCTCAGGCGCATCGCGTAGCGGTTCTCGTAGGCGCCGCCGCCCGGCAGGTCGACGTGCAGCAGGTGCTCGGCGAACGCCACGTCGGGGTCGAGCGTCGGGTGGAAGGTCGCTTCGCGGTAGGCGATGCCGTCCACGGCCGACGCAAAGCCGGTCATCAACGCCTTGATCGTCTCGCGGCCCTCGAGCTCGGGCGGGACGCCGGCAATCGGGTACGCGACCCGCATGCGGCCGTCAGGTGCCCAGAGGTCCGCCCAGGCGTCCATGTCGCCGGCCTCGAGATGGCGCTGCTGGGCGAACCAGGTGCGCTCGTTGATGGTGGGGAGGGTGTCGGTGGTCGTCATGGGGCTGATGTTGCGCCGCGTGCGGCGGCGCAACATCAGGGAGATCCCTGGACGGCTACCCGCGGCCGACCCGGAACGCGCGCGTCACGGTCTTCGAGCGGTTGCCCGATCCGTCGGTGGCGACGACGAGGACACGGAAGCGCGCGGCCTTGAGGTTCTTGAGCTTGAGGCTGTTTGCGCCGGTCTTGCCCGTGAGCTTGAGCGTGCGAACAAGGCTCCATTTCGAGCCTTTGCGGCGCTGCAGCTTGACGGTCACCTTCGCCTTCTCTGAGAGCCTGAAGGTCAGGCGGCTCTTCTTCACCGAGACCTTCGAAAGCGCGGGCGCGACGGTGTCGGCGGCCGGGGCCGGGACGGGGCCGGGCGGCGGACCCGGATCCGCGACCGGCGGCGGGGTCACATAGGCGTGCTCGAAGGCGCCGATGTCGACCGTCGCGGTGCCGTCGCCGTCGCCGTCCAGCACGCGCGGGCCGTTGAGGGCGGTCTCGCCGGGCTTGAGGCCGATGGTGTCGCCGTGGTCGACGTACGGCGAGTCCTGGCGCAGCGTGTAGTCGGCCTCGAGCAGCGGCTCGTTCCCGACGTTGGTTCCCGAGCCGGGGAGGGGACTGCTGCCGCTCGAGGTGACGAAACCGGAGAACGCGGCGTTGACCTTGGCGCCTGTCCCGCTCGCGGAGAGGTCGCTTCGGGCTCCGTCGGCCGCCGGAACGACGTGGGCGATCGTTCCGTCGAGGGTGATCGTGGTGTGCCCGGTGCCGCTCGCTGTCGCAAACACCGCGGCGCCTTCGCCGGCGGTCTTGGTCGTGACGATCGTGCTGTTGCGCGCGATGACGACCGCATCGCTGCTGCTGGTCGAGCTGTCGGCGCCGAGGCCGACGTTGAGGCCCACGAGCAACGAATCGTCGATCGAGACCGCCGGCGAGATGCTGGGGCTGCCGTCGCCGATGATCGACAGCGCGCGGTCGGCGTTGCCGACGATCGTGCTGCGGAGGATCGTGACCGTGCCGTCCAACGATCGGATGCCAGTGGTACCGGCGACCGTGGAGTCCGTCACCGACACGTGCGCGCCGTCACGGGCGCGGATCGCGTCGTCGACCGTCGCGGTCACCGTCGAGCGCGTGAACGTCGCGGTGATGTTGCCGCCGAGCTCGGCTCCCTGGGGGCTCCCGGCATCCGATGCGCCGCTCTGCCGCAACATCGAATCGCTCACCGTGATCTGGAGCGAGCCGGCGCCGGTCGGCAGGGCGTCGATGGGGCTCTGGAGACCCGTCGCGTTGACGACGACGTCGTTGAGAACGAGCGCGCGTCCGCCCACGGTTGCGCCCACGTCGAGGGTGGCGCCGGACTCGCAGACGGCCCTCAAGTGGCTCAACGTCCCGGCTTGGGGAAGGCTGAACGCGTGGCTGCCCACGCCGACCGCATCCACGATCGTGCCTCCCGCGCCCGATCCGGCGCCCACGAACGCGAGCACCTTCGAGCCCGGCGCGACGACCTCCTTGAACGTCCCCGCGCCGATGTTGATCGTGTTGCCGTTGCTCGCCTTGCCGACGGCGCCGTTGATCGTCAGGCAGGCGTGGGCTGCGTCGAGGCACGTGTTCGCGTTGCTGCCGCCCTTGGCGACGAACCAGGGCCCGGCGGCCTGGGCGGCGGCGGGGAGGACGAGGAGGACGGCCGCGAGGACCGGAACGGCGCGGAGGATCATGGTCGCGAACCTATGTGCGCCACGGTGTCCTGTCAGTGTCAGATCCGTCTCAGTCGAACGTCTGTTCCCCTGACTACAATGGTTCTTTCATGCCGCCGCACAACCAGATCGTGGTCTCGGGTGCCCGGGAGCACAACCTCAAGGACGTCACGCTGGCGCTCCCGCGCGACTCGCTCGTGGTCATCACGGGCCTGTCGGGCTCGGGCAAGTCCTCGCTGGCGTTCGACACGATCTACGCCGAGGGCCAGCGCCGCTACGTCGAGTCGCTGAGCGCCTACGCGCGCCAGTTCCTCGGCCAGATGGACAAGCCGGACGTCGACTCGATCGAGGGCCTCTCACCGGCGATCTCGATCGACCAGAAGACCACGTCGCGCAATCCGCGCTCGACGGTCGGCACGGTCACCGAGATCTACGACTACCTGCGCCTGCTGTGGGCGCGCATCGGCCATCCGCACTGCCATATCTGCGGCAAGCCGATCGCCGGCCAGTCCACCGAGCAGGTCATCGACCAGGTGATGGAGCAGGAGCCCGACACGCGCTTCATGGTGCTCGCGCCGATCGTGCGCGGGCGCAAGGGCGAGTACGGCAAGGTCTTCGACGAGCTGCGCGCGGAGGGCTTCGCACGCGTGAAGGTCGACGGCGAACTGCGCATGCTCGAGGACGAGATCGTGCTCGACAAGAAGTTCAAGCACGACATCGCGGTCGTGGTGGACCGGCTCGTGATGCGCGACGACGTGCGCAAGCGCCTCGCAGACTCGATCGAGACCGCGGTTGCGCTTGCCGACGGGATGGTGGAGATCGAGACCGTTCCGCGGGATGGCGACGGCGAACCGACAGTCACGCTCTACTCCGAGAAGTTCGCGTGTCCCGACCACGGCCCGGTCATCCCCGAGCTCGAGCCGCGGATCTTCTCCTTCAACTCGCCCCACGGGGCCTGCGAGCGCTGCACGGGCCTCGGCTCGATGATGGAGATCGATCCCGAGCTGGTGGTGCCCGATGCATCGCTGTCGATCGGCGAGGGCGCGCTGGCGCCGTGGGCCAACTCGTCGTCGAACTACTACGAGCAGATCACGCAGGCGCTGGCCGAGAAGCACCGGATCGACCTCGAGGCGCCGTGGTCCGAGCTCGACCCCGAGCATCAGGACCTCTTCCTCTTCGGCACCGACGGCGACCGCGTCGAGGTCTCCTACCGCAATCGCTACGGGCGCCGGCGCTCCTATGCGACGCGCTTCGAGGGGATCGTCCCGAACCTCGAGCGCCGCTACAAGGAGACCGACTCCGAGTGGACGCGCGAGAAGATCGAGGAGTTCATGTCGATGGTGCCGTGCCCGGCCTGCAAGGGCTCGCGGCTGCGGCCCGAGTCGCGCGCGGTGCGTGTCGCGGGCCTGGCGATCCACGAGTTCTCGTCCTTCAGCGTCAAGCGCGCGCTCACGTGGATCGGCGAGGTCGAGCTGACCGACCGCGAGCGCGACATCGCGCGACTGATCCTGCGCGAGATCGACGAGCGGCTGCGCTTTCTCGACAACGTCGGCATCGGTTATCTCTCGATGGACCGCACGGCCACGACGCTGTCGGGCGGCGAGGCGCAGCGGATCCGGCTCGCGACGCAGATCGGCTCGGCGCTGGTGGGCGTCCTGTACGTGCTCGACGAGCCCTCCATCGGACTGCACCAGCGCGACAACTCGAAGCTCATCGGGACTTTGGAGCGCCTGCGCGACCTCGGCAACACGGTCCTGGTCGTCGAGCACGACGAGCAGACCATGCGCCAGGCCGACCACCTCGTCGACATGGGACCGGGCGCCGGCGAGCACGGCGGGCGCGTCATCGCAGCCGGGACGGCCGAGGACGTGTGCCGGGTGCCGGAGTCGCTCACGGGCCAGTTCCTGTCCGGCGCGCGGACGATCGAGGTGCCGGCCAAGCGCCGCAAGCCCAACGGCCATCTGGAGATTCGCAAGGCGTCGCAGCACAACCTCAAGAACGTCGACGTTCGCGTGCCGCTCGGCGTGCTGACCTGCGTCACCGGCGTCTCGGGTTCCGGCAAGTCGACGCTGGTCAACGAGGTGCTGTTCAAGTCCGTGGCCAACCGCCTGCACCGCGCGCGCCAGCGCCCGGGCGCGCACGACAAGGTCATCGGGCTCGACCAGCTCGACAAGATCATCCAGGTCGACCAGTCGCCGATCGGGCGAACCCCGCGTTCGAACCCGGCGACGTACACGGGTCTGTTCGACGTCATCCGCGACCTCTTCTCCAAGACACAGGAGGCTCGGGTCCGCGGCTACAAGCCCGGGCGCTTTTCGTTCAACGTCAAGGGCGGGCGCTGCGAGGTCTGCCGCGGCGACGGCCAGATCAAGATCGAGATGCACTTCCTGC
>JAWVFZ010000459.1:0-5874 GCA_033855555.1 Solirubrobacteraceae bacterium | reverse complement strand
TGGCCAAGCTCTTCGCATCCGAGGCGGGCCGCTTCTGCGTCGAGGAGTCCTTCCGCATCCACGGCGGCTACGGCTACTCCAAGGAGTACGAGATCGAGCGGCTCTACCGCGATGCGCCGCTGCTGCTGATCGGCGAGGGCACCTCCGAGATCCAGCGCATGGTGATCGGCAAGAAGCTCCTGCAGCGGCATCGCATCTGATGGCCGGAAGCCATCATCACCATCAAAACGCGGGGCCGGACGCCCCGCGGAGGTAACCCTTATGGCGAGCGACGCCATCGAGCTGCTCGAGCGGGCGAGCCGGGAGTTCCTCGACGAGGTCCCGGCGCTCAAGGACCTCAAGCTCGTCGTCGGCGTGGACTTCCACGGCCGCGGCGGCGACGTGCAGCAGTTCCGCATCCAGATGCCCGAGCTCGAGGTCACGAAGGACATGGCGACCGACTCGCGGATCCGCATCGTGATGCGCCGCGACTTCTTCAACCTGATGGTCGAGCACGGCGCCAAGGTCGCCGACTGGGAGCAGGCCTTCCACGAGGGCCGCGCCAAGGCGACCGGCGTCGAGCAGTACATGAAGCTGATCCAGCGCGTCGTCGAGCGCCAGCAGGAGCGCGCACGCACGCGAAGGGCCCGGGGCTGAGCACTCCCCGCGAGGACGGGCTCGCGATGCCCGCCGAGTGGGTGGCGCACGAGCGCACGCTGATGGCGTGGCCGGTGCGTCGCGAGCTCTGGGGAGCCCAGCTGGACCAGGCGAAGGCCGACTACGCGGCCGTCGCCGCCGCGGTCGCGACCTACGAGCCAGTGCTGATGGTCTGCGCGGACGATGACGCCGCGGCGGAGGCGCGGGCGGCGCTGCCCGACGGGTGCGAGGTCGTCGTCGAGCCGATCGACGACTCGTGGCTGCGCGACAACGGGCCGATCTTCGTCACGGACACCGACCCGCCCGCGCGCCGCGCCGGCGTGCACTTCGGCTTCAACGCGTGGGGCGAGCGCTATCACCCGTACGACCGCGATGTGGCGATCGGCGGAAGGCTCGTCGAGCTCGCGGGCGACCCCTGCTACCGCGCGCCGCTCGTGCTGGAGGGCGGCTCGATCGGCGTCGACGGCGAGGGGACGCTGATCACCACTGAGCAGTGCCTCCTGAATCCCAACCGCAACCCCGCGCTGTCGCGTGAGGAGATTGACGAGCAGCTGCGGACGTGGCTGGGCGTCGAGCGGATCGTCTGGCTCGGCCAGGGGCTGGTCGAGGATCGCGATACCGACGGCCACGTCGACCTGATCGCCGCGTTCACGAAGCCCGGGCAGGTGCTCCTACAGACGGTCGCGGAGTCCAATCCGAACTTCGCCAACTGCCGCGAGAACGCGCGGCGGCTGCAGGCCGCCGGCATCGACGTGGTCGAGATGCCGCACCTGCCCTACGACCAGGTCGGGTCGGAAACGGTCGTCTGCCCGTATATGAACTTCTACATCTCCAACGGCGCGGTGATCGTGCCCGTGTGCGGAGCGGACACCGACGCCGACGCGCTCGCGCTCATCGCCGAGTGCTACCCCGGCCGCGACGTCGTCCCGGTCCCCGGGGCCGTCCTGGCCTTCGGCGGCGGCGGGCCGCACTGCATCACGCAGCAGGTGCCTGCGGCGTGAACAAGCGCGGGCGGCCCGAAGGCCGCCCGCGGATCCCCGTCCCACAGAGGTCTTGTCTTCAGCCGCGCGTCCAGGGATCGACGTAGAGGTCGTCGATCCGGAAGTCCCCGCCGAGCGCGGTGAACCGGAAGGCAACAGGCGTGCCCTGGTCGAGCAGCGGCAGCAGGTTGACGACGATCGGGATCTGCGCCGAGAGCGTCCACGACGATCGGCCGCCCACGCCGCCGACGTTCTGCGTCTGGGTCGTGCCCGTCGCGTCGTCGAACAGCACGTCGATTCGGAGCGCGGCGACCGCCGAGCCGTCGGTCTGCTTGAAGAACACGCGGAAGTCCGGGTGGCTGAGGCCGACGCACATCGCGGGACTGATCGCGACCGAGCCGCTGGGCAGCGACAGGGAGGCGCGATCGGCGCTGCCGCCCACCTGGAAGGACTCGTTGTCGTTGCCGACGCGGGACGCCCCGACGAGGTTCCAGCGGCTGCTGCCCTTCTCGAAGTCGCCGCCCGGTGCCAGCGTGTAGTTGGCAGGGTCAGCCCACGGCAGGAACACCTGGCTGGAGGAATAGTCGTTGCAGTTCGCGCCGTCGGCGACGAGCAGTGACGCGTGCGCGCTGCCCGCGGCCAGCGCGAACAAGGCCAGCACGAGGGCGAGAGGAGCGGCGATGCGGCGAGCCTTGGGGACGAGATGCACGGGGGTGACCTTCCTTTACTCGACTTGCGGTGAGGGCGCCTCCCGGTTCCTCGCCCGCCGTATCGGCAATTGGCTAACGACAATTGAGTAGGACATTCGTCCACCCCGACGGAGGTTCGCTTCAGAGACGGATCGCTCCAACGCTGCGAGTAACCTCCCCGCGTGGCGCTCAGAGACCGGGTCAACGACATCCGACGCGGCGCGGGAGCCATGACGCCGGAAGGCGAGCGCCTGCTGGAGGAGGCGCGGCGCGCTCCGGTCGAGCGGATGTCGGATCGCGAGCTGGTCAGCGAGGGCCTCGTCGCGCTCGTCTTCGTCATGGTCGCCGTGATCCTCGCGGAGGTCACGAACGGCCACGTGGACGTCGCAGTGGCGGCCGTGCTGACGATCGCTTTTGCCTTCACCTGCCGGGTCTACTTCGAAGTGGGCGCGGGGCGCGCCTTGCCCACGCAGATCGTCTTCGTCCCGATGCTCCTCCTGCTGCCGCCGGGGATCGTCCCGTTGCTCACCCTTGCTGGGCTCGTACTGAGCCGCATCCCCGACTTCTGGGCGGGCCGCCGGCACATCGACCGCGTGGTCATCCGGATGGCCGACGGCTGGTTCTCGGTGGGTCCGGTTGTGGTGCTCCTCGCCGCCGGCGTGCGCGGGTTCCACTGGGGCGATTGGCCCTGGTGGGTGGCGGCCCTCGGCGCGCAGTTCCTCGGCGACGTCGCGGTGTCGAGCCTGCGCGAATTCCTGCGGGCAGGCAGGCCACCCCAGGTCCAGCTGCGTGAGCTCGGGTTGACCTGGACGGTGGACCTGCTGCTCTCGCCGCTGGGCCTGCTCGCGGCGGCGGCGGGGGCGCAGCGGCGCTTCGGCTTCCTGCTTGTCCTGCCGCTTGCGCTGCTCATGTGGGTGTTCGCCCAGGAGCGCAAGACGCGCCTGGACCAGCAGATAGAGATGAGCCGGACCTATCGGCGTACGGCGCTCCTGCTCGGCGATGTGATCGGAGAGGACGACGAGTACACCGGCGCACACAGCCAGGGAGTGGTCTCGCTGTCGCTCGCCGTCGCCGACGAAATGGGGCTGGGCGAGGGGCAGCGAAGGCTCGTGGAGTTCGGCGCGCTGCTGCACGATGTCGGCAAGATCGCGATGCCCAAGGAGATCGTCAACAAGCCGGACCGTCTCACCGACGAGGAGTGGGCGATCATGCGCCGCCACACGATCGAGGGACAGCGGATGCTCAACCGTGTGGGCGGGATCCTCGAGGACGTCGGCCTCGTCGTACGGGCAAGCCACGAGCGCTGGGACGGCGCCGGCTATCCGGACGGGCTCGTGGGCGAGGCGATCCCGCTCGCCGCCCGCATCGTCGCCGCGGCTGACGCCTTCAGCGCGATGACCACGGATCGCCCGTATCGAACGGCACGCGACCGCGAGTTCGCGATCAGCGAGCTGCGCGCACAGGCCGGCCGCCAGTTCGACCCGCGGGTGGCAGAGGCGACGATCACGATCGTCGAGCGCTACGGGTTGCCGCGGCGCCGCAGCATCGCCGAGCTCGGCGCACCTGCCTAGACTCCTGGCGACCGTGCGCCTGATCACCGCGATCGACTCCGTGCCGCCCTCGCCCGCCCGCGTCGAGGCGCCCACGCGCCCGCCGTTTCGCGTCGGCGCCGTGCAGGACCGGTGGCATCCCGATCCGGCCGAGCACCAGGCCTCGCTTGCCGCGGGCGTGCGCATGGCGGCCCAGCAGGGCGCGAAGGTCGTCTGCCTGCAGGAGCTCACGCTCTCGCCGTACTTTGCGATCACGCCCGACGGCCTCGAGCGCTGGGGCGCCGCCGCCGAGGACATCCCGGACGGCCCGACCTACAAGTTCGCCGCGGGCATGGCCAAGGAGACCGGCGTCTACGTGCACGCCTCGCTGTACGAGCGCGCGGGCGACGGTGGCCTGGGGTTCAACACCGCGATCTGCGTCGGCCCCGACGGCAGCCTCGCGGCGCGCACGCGCAAGCTGCACATCCCGGTCACCGCCGGCTACTACGAGGACCGCTACTTCCGTCCCGGCCCGCCGGAGAACGGGTTCCCGGTCGTCGCGCTGGGCGACGCCCAGTTCGGCTTCCCCACCTGCTGGGACCAGTGGTTCCCGGAGCTGGCGCGCGCCTACAGCCTCTCGGGCGCCGAGGTGCTCGTGTACCCGACCGCGATCGGCTCGGAGCCCGACCACCCCGACTTCGACACGCAGCCGCTGTGGCAGCAGGTGATCGTCGCCAACGGGATCACGAACGGGACCTTCATGGTGGCCGTCAACCGGATCGGGACCGAGGACCCGCTGACGTTCTACGGCTCGAGCTTCATCTCCGATCCGTACGGGCGCGTGCTCGTGCAGGCCCCGCGCGACGAGCCGGCCGTGCTCGTGGCCGACCTCGACCTCGATCAGCGCGCGGATTGGCTGACGCTCTTCCCCTTCCTGGAGACGCGCCGCCCCGACGCGTACAACTCGCTCACGGGCCGATGATCCTGGCGGCGCAGGCAACACCGCCCCCGCCGCCGATCGTCCGCGACTACATCCCCTTCCCCGCGAAGCGCAAGCGCGAGATGCGCGCCTACGCGCGGCGCCACTACGGGCTCGATACCGCGCAGCTGAAAGATCCGAAGGTGATCGTCGAGCACGTCACGGTCACGACCAGCTTCCAGGCGACGTTCAACACGTTCGCACCCGACGTCCCCGACCCCGAGCTGCACGAGCTGCCCGGCGTGTGCAGCCACTACGTGGTCGACCGCGGCGGCAAGGTCCACCAGCTCGTCCCGCTGGGGCTCATGTGCCGCCACACCGTCGGGCTGAACTGGACCGCGATCGGGATCGAGCACGTGGGCATGAGCGACGCGCAGGTGTTGGGCGACGCGCGCCAGATGCGCGCCTCGCTGCGCCTGACCCGCTGGCTGCAGGCGCGCTTCGGGATCGCGACGAAGAACGTCATCGGCCATGCCGAGTCGCTGAGCAGTCCCTACCACCATGAGCGCGTCAAGCGCCTGCGCAACCAGACGCACGGCGACTGGGCGCACGCCGACATGGTGGTCTACCGGCGGAAGCTCTAGGCGGGCGCGTCGAGCAGCTCGTCGGAGTACAGCTTGTGCACCCTGACGCCCTGCGGCGCCAGCTTGATGCACATCGCGCAGAGGATGCATTCGTCGATGTTCTGCTCGACGATCTCGACCTTGCCGCCGGCGTCGGCGTAGATGTCGACGGGGCAGACCTCGGTGAGCTTCGCGGCGATGGCGGGGTCGTTCGCGACCGCGTCGTCGACTTCGATGCCGATGAAGATCGCGTCTGATCTCATGCCGCAGCCCTCTCTTCGATCTTGGCCTTCATCAGGTCGGGGATCTGCGAGATCTCCTCGGCCACGGTGATGCCGGCCGCCTCGAGGCGGGCGATCTTCTCCGTGGCCGTGTCCTCCTTGCCCTCGACGATCGTGCCGGCGTGGCCGAAGCTCATGCCCGGCATCTCGTCCATGAAGCGGCCGGCCATGAAGGCCACGATCGGCAGGCGTGAGTTGTTGTCCTGCACCCACTTCG